>NZ_JACARN010000043.1:0-122337 GCF_013386605.1 Pseudomonas sp. IPO3749
ATCCAACCCCGTGTGCGCCACCACCGCAGCCCCCAACCACTGCCCCGCCTGGGTGGTCAACAGCGCCGTGCCCAGGCTGATGCCCACCCCGAACACAATCACCGTGCCCCACGGAATCCGCGACTGCACATCCTTCCAGGTCATCACGCCGATACCCGGCAGCAACAACAACACCAACCCCGCGTACGTGGTCGAGGTGGTGTCAAAACTGTGCAAGCGCCCTTCCGTGGCCCAGGCCAGCAGCAACATCACCGACACCGTCAACAGGCGCTTCTGCGGCCCGGTCATCGGCCCGATATCTACCAGCGATTGCGCCACCGCTTCTTTGCCACCGGGAATGCTGTCGGTCTCCGGCGGCAGCAATTTAAGCACGAGGAACAGCAACACCGCCGACATGATCAACGCCCACGGCGCCCCCGCGATCAGCCAGTCGATCCACGACACGCGCTGGCCAAGCATCTTGTCCATGAAGCCAACGGTCAGCAGGTTCTGCGCGGCGGCGGTCTGGATGCCGACATTCCAGATGCTGGTGCCCTGGGCCACCACGATCATGATGCCGGCGGCGATGTTCGAGCGTTTGTCCACGCCGAACGCAGCGATCACGCCCATCATGATCGGCACCACGCAAGCACTGCGCGCCGTGGCGCTGGGCACCACCAGGCTGAGCAAAATAGTCACCGCAATCGCCCCCAGCAGGATGCGTCGGGTGCTGGTGCCGACGCGGCTCAGGGTGACCAGGGCGATGCGCCGGTCCAGGCCGGTGTGGGTCATGGCGGCGGCGATAAACAATGCCCCCGCCACCAGCGCCAGCGCCGGGTTGGAGAAGCCGGTCAGCGCCATGCTGATGGCCGGGCTGGTGCCAATCAAATGAGTGGAGTCTTGCAGCGACGGCGCCGTGCCGAGCAGAAAGGCCATGAGCGAGGTGATCATGATCGCGCTGGCTTCATAGGACACCGCTTCGGTGATCCAGACCACCACGGCAAACGCGAGGATCGCCAGCATGCGATGCCCGGCCACCGGCAAGTCGGCGGGCAGCGGCAACAGCAGCACGCCGGCCATCACCAGCACGGCGATCACCAGGCCCAGGGGTAATTTGTAGGATGCCGCGCTCATCGGGTGCTCCAAGGCTCTAGATCAAGTCTTGAGCATGGGGCAAAACCATCTGGGACCTGTTGACCTAGGCCAATAACTGACTCAACACCGCCCGCAACTTGCCGGGTTTGACCGGTTTGTTCAGCAACGGTGCGTCCAGGCGGCGCAACGCACGGCGGCATTGGTCAGTGCGATCAGCCGTGATAATGACCGCCGGGATGTTGCAGGCAAAATGCTCGCGCAACTGCTTGACCACCGCACAACCCACCACCCCATGGTCCAAGTGGTAATCCGCCAAAATCAACTCCGGCGCCCTGCCCTGCAAGGCCAGCAAAGCACCGGCCTGGTCGGTGGCGGTGACCACTTCACAGCCCCATTGCCCGAGCAGCGCACGCATGCTTTCGAGGATGCTCACCTCGTTGTCGATCACCAGCAAACGCCGCCCCGGCAGCGGATTGCCGGTGGTCGGTTGCACCGGCAATTGGCTGATCGGCAACGGCATCTCATCACTCAACGGCACTTCGATGCTGAACATCGAGCCCCGCCCCGGCCAGGAACGCACAGCGATGGGATACCCCAGGATCTCGGCGATCCGCTCGACAATCGCCAACCCCAGTCCCACGCCTTTGCGGTCGGAGGCGCGGCCGACATCAAGCTGGTTGAACTCCAGGAAGATTGCCTGCAGCCGGTCCGCCGCAATCCCACGCCCGGTGTCCCATACTTCCAGGCGCAAACGATCGCCGCGCCTACGGGCACCCAACAGGATGCAGCCATCGTCGGTATAACGGCAGGCATTGCTGAGGAAATTGCGCAGGATCCGCGTCAGCAGCCGCAGGTCGGTGCTGATCGCATAACGCCCGGTGTGCACCCGCAGGTTCAGCCCGGTCGCCTGGGCCACTGACTGGAATTCCGAGACGAGCGGCGCGAACAGTTCGTCGAGGCGATACAGCGCCACATCCGGTTTGACTGCCGCCTGGTCGAGCCGCGAGATATCCAGCAAGTCGGTGAGCAAATCCTCGGCGCCTTCCAGCGCCTGGTGCGTGCGCTCCACCAGCACCTGCTCGACACTGGGCAACTGCCGTTCACGCAACGTGGCGATCAACAGCCGTGCGGCATTCAGCGGTTGCAGCAGGTCATGGCTGGCGGCGGCCAAGTATTTGTCCTTGCTGCGGTTGGCGGCCTGGGCGGCGTCGCGGGCGTCGCGCAGGTCCTGTTCGATCTGTTCGCGCTGGGCGATCTGCTGTTGCAGGTTGTGGTTGGCCTCCAGCAGCTCATCGGTGCGCGCTGCCACGCGTTGCTCCAGTTCGTCGTTGAGACGGATATAGCGCTTGCGCTCGGCCTCCAGCTCATCCAACCGCGCGGTGAGTTCCGGGTAATGGCTCTTGCGGGCCGACTGGTCGCTGAGCCCCAGCAGCCCCGCGAGCGCGCGCTGCTGGTCGTCAGAGAGCTTCGCCATAGACGACCTCGACATCACGCTGGCTCGACTCCCTCGGGTTGGTGAGGATGCACGGATCGCCCATCGCATGCTGGGACAGGAACGGAATATCCGCCACGCGCACCCCATGCAGGCCGAGGGTTTCGTGGAAGCCGATGGCGTGCTTCAGCGCGATCAGGTGCTCCACCAGTCGCCCGCAGATCTGCCGGTGATTGAGGCCGCGACAGTCGATGCCAAAGGTCTCGGCAATCACCTTGAAGCGCTCCGGCGCCGAGCTGTAGTTGAACGCCACCACATGCTCGACCAGCACCGCGTTGCACAGGCCGTGGGGCAGATCGAGAAAACCACCGAGGCTGTGGGACATGGCGTGCACCGCGCCGAGGATCGCATTGGAAAACGCCAGCCCCGCCTGCATGCTGCCGAGCATGATTTTTTCGCGCAGGGCAATGTCCGTGGGGTTGGCGATCATCTGCACCAGGTTGCCATTGATCAGGCGCATCGCTTCCAGCGCATGGGGGTCGGTGAGCGGGCCATGGCCGGTGGAAACGAACGCCTCGATGGCATGCACCAGCGCGTCGATGCCAGTGCAGGCAGACAGGAACGGGTCCATGCTGGCGGTGGTTTCCGGGTCGATCAGCGACACGTCCGGCACCACCGCCTTGCTGACGATGGAGAACTTCATGCGTTCCTGCTGGTTGGATATGATCACGAACTGCGAGACATCCGCCGAGGTACCGGCGGTGGTGGGGATCAGGATCAGCGGCGGGCTGGGGACGCGAAGGGTGTCGACGCCCTCGAACTCAAGAATGCTGCGTCCGTGGGCCACCACAATGCCAATGGCCTTGCCGCAGTCCATGGGGCTGCCGCCGCCGATGGCGACGATCACGTCGCAATGGTTTTCGCGGTACACCTCGGCGCCGGTCATTACCTCTTCGACACGGGGGTTGGGTGAAACGGCGCTGTACAGGCAGTAGTCGATGCCGAGGGCTTGCAGGCTGGCCTCCACATCGGCCACCCAACCGGCGGCGATCACGCCGGGGTCGCTGACCACCAGCACTTTGCGCGCACCGAAGGTCTTGGCGTAGTTGCCGACGTTGTGCCGGCAGCCGGCACCAAAGATGATTTCAGGCGAGACGAATTTACGCAGTTGGCTCAGGGTCTGGCTCATTGGAAAGCCTGTTTTTATTATTTTGGAAGAATGCGCTCCACACTAACCGATCCGTCTACGAATGCAATCAGACCAAAGAGGCATCCTTCCAGCAGCTCCCGCGATCAGCGGCTAGCGAAGTACATGGTGACTTCGAAGCCGATACGCAGGTCGGTAAACGCAGGTTTGGTCCACATGGGGGCAGTCCTCTTGTTGTGCCGGAGGGTTCCGGTATAGGCATTAATGCATGTGAGGTTGAGAGGGCGAATACTACTTTCGAAGTAGCGAAGACACTGCATTAGTCGCGAATGTACAGAAGTCAAAATGTGGGAGCGGGCTTGCTCGCGAATAGGGTGTGTCAGCCACATATAGGTTGACTGATCCACCGCTTTCGCGAGCAAGCCCGCTCCCACAGTTTTGACCGCGTTGAATCAGAAGAAGCCCAGCGGATTGATGTCGTAGCTCACCAGCAGGTTCTTGGTCTGTTGGTAATGGTCGAGCATCATCTTGTGGTTCTCACGCCCTACCCCGGATTTCTTGTACCCACCAAATGCCGCATGCGCCGGGTACAGGTGATAACAGTTGGTCCACACGCGCCCGGCCTTGATCGCCCGGCCCATGCGGTACGCGCGGTTGATGTCACGGGTCCACAGGCCGGCGCCCAGGCCGAACTCGCTATCGTTGGCAATCGCCAAGGCTTCGGCTTCGTCCTTGAAGGTGGTGACGCCCACCACCGGCCCGAAGATTTCCTCCTGGAACACGCGCATCTTGTTGTGGCCCTTGAGCAGGGTCGGCTGGATGTAATAACCGCTGGACAGGTCGCCCTCCAAGCGCTCGGCCGCGCCGCCGGTCAACAGCACCGCGCCCTCTTCCTGGGCGATCTTCAGGTAGGAAAGGATTTTGTCGTATTGCTGCTCGGAGGCCTGGGCACCGACCATGGTCTCGGTGTCGAGCGGGTTGCCGCGCTTGATCTTGACGATCTTCTTCATCACCTCGGCCATGAACGCTTCGTAGATCGACTCCTGTACCAGCGCCCGCGACGGGCAGGTGCACACTTCGCCCTGATTGAAGAACGCCAGCACCAGGCCTTCAGCGGCTTTTTCGATAAATTGTGGCTCGGCCTGCATGATGTCTTCGAAGAAGATATTCGGCGACTTGCCGCCCAGCTCCACGGTGGACGGAATGATGTTCTCGGCGGCCGCATGCATGATGTGCGCGCCTACCGGGGTGGAGCCGGTGAAGGCGATCTTGGCGATGCGCTTGCTGGTAGCCAGCGCTTCCCCGGCTTCGCGGCCAAAGCCCTGCACGATATTGAGCACGCCCGGTGGCAGCAGGTCGCCGATCAGCTCGGCGAAGACCATGATCGACAACGGCGTCTGCTCGGCCGGTTTAAGCACGATGCAATTACCGGCCGCCAAGGCGGGGGCGAGTTTCCAGGCGGCCATCAGCAACGGAAAATTCCACGGGATGATCTGCCCGACCACGCCCAAGGGTTCATGGAAGTGATAAGCCGCGGTGTGTTCATTGATCTCGGCGGCGCCGCCTTCCTGGGCGCGGATGCACCCGGCGAAGTAGCGGAAATGGTCGGCGGCCAAGGGCACGTCGGCGTTGAGGGTTTCGCGCACGGCCTTGCCATTGTCCCAGGTCTCGGCCACGGCCAGCACTTCGAGGTTTTGCTCGATGCGGTCGGCGATTTTCAGCAGCACCAGGGCGCGGTCCTGGGCCGAGGTCTTGCCCCAGGCATCGGCGGCGGCATGGGCGGCATCAAGGGCCTTGTCGACATCAGCGGCGCTGGAGCGCGGGAACTCGGCAATCACTTCGCCCGTCACCGGTGAAGTATTGGTGAAGTACTCACCCTTGATCGGCGCGACAAACTCACCGCCGATGTAATTGCCGTAGCGCGGCTTGAAGCTGACGATGGCGCCGGGGGTGCCAGGTTGGGCGTAGATCATGGTGAGGCCTCTGCTTATTGTTGGGTGTGGATGGGCTGCATCTGGGTGCGTTCGTAGTGGGGGTACAGGTGGGTCACGCTGCGGATCAGTTCATAGCGGCTAAGGCTGATCGCGGCGAATCGCTTGGGGATCGGGCTGCGGATCAGCTCGGGCATGTCGCTGCCCTGGGCCGCACCGTCACGCAGCAACTGGTCGAGCCAGGCGAGGTAGTCGCGCATCTGCTCCAAGGGTTTGGCGTCGCTCGCGACAGGGCCGTGGCCGGGCACAATAAGGGTCCAGGGCAAGCCTTGCAGGGTGGCAAGATCCGCCAACCAGATCGACAGCCCCGGTGAATGAGGCGTGGTGAGCGCACGCTGGTAGAACACCAGGTCACCGGCAAACAGCACGCCGGTCTTCTGGTCGAAGATCGCCAGGTCGGCACCGGTATGGCCGCGCAGCTGCAGCAGTTGCAGGTCGTGGCTGCCGAAGCTTTTCACGCCAGATTGCAGGGTCTGGTTGGGCAACACCACTTCGGTGCCGCGCATCCAGTCACCGACCATGCGGTACAGGTTCTCGGCCAGGCTGTCGCCTTGCTCATGCAATAGCTCGGAGGTGCCGGCCAGGGCGCCGATCGGCACGTCCTTGAAGGCTTGGTTGCCCAAGGCGTGGTCGGGGTGATGGTGAGTCAGCAGCACCTGGATCACCGGTTTGTCGGTGACACGGGCGATGGCCTGGCGCAGGGCTTCGCCGTAGCGTTTGGACGGCCCGGTGTCGATCACCACCACGCCAGGTTCGGTGACGATGAACCCGACGTTGACGATATTGCCGCCGTTGTCCTTGGCAAAGTTGTCGGTGCTGCCTTCCAAAAGCCAGGTGTTGTCGGCAATCAAACGCGGCTTGAGGCCGTAGTCCAACTCGGCCAGCACCGGCAGGCTGAACAGCAGCAGCCACAGCAGAATCCAGCGCTGGGTCATGGGATGGCCGCCTCGAACTGGCTGCCGCTGGTGTCGCGCAGGGTCAGGCGTGTGGGCCCGGAGCCTTCGATGTCGAAGGCCAGGTTGGGGTTTTCGCTGACCGCAGGGAACAGCGCCAGCCGCGCCAACAGTTGGTTATTCGCACCGTGCAGTTCGGCCTGGTTGATGAAGAATTCGGGAATGCCGCTGACCATGCCGTTATCCATCGGATGGGCGACTTGCAGCTTCACGCGGCTGAATTCGGCGCGCGGGTAACGCCCGCCGAGCACCTCGCCGAGGTGGTCTTCCCAACCGGATTGGGTGCGCACCACGCTGGGCGCCGTGCAACCGCCGCCGCTGGCATCAATCAGGGTCGAGCCAACATGCCACAAGCCATCACGGGTCAGCACCGCCGCGCGTAACGGCGTGGCCTGTTCGATGCGAATCCGTATCGACAGCCACGGCAGCACGCCTTCCATGGGCTGGAAATCGACGATCTGCGGCAGCGGATTCAGCTCGGCCCAGGCGAGGATCTTGACCACGTCACCCTTGAAGGCTCGGGCGTCGATTTCCAACGGCACCTGGCGTGCGTCCTCGGCGAACGGCGGCGCCAGGACCTTCACCCGCTCGTCGAACACGAACGGCGCGTTGTCGAGAAAACGCTGGTGATAGTAGGCCCACATCACCGAGGGCACCGGGTCGACAGGCGCGCCCCAGGCCAGCATCGGCAAACAGCATACCCACCACCCGCGCAGGCCCACGGCTTACTCCTCGACGTGCACGCTGTCGAGGTAGGTACGCACCGCCCACAGGGCTTCCTGGCTCAGGTAATCGGCCATTTTCGGCATGTACACCCGGCCATCGCGCACGGCGCCGTGGCGTACACGTTCCACGAACCACTCATCCCCGGCGTCACCGGCGTCGAGCATGCGCAGGTCGGGGGCGATGCCACCGGATTTGGCTTCCAGGCCATGGCACGCCGCGCAGTTCTGGTTGTACGCCGAGGCGCCGACTTCGACGGCCTTGTCATGCTCGGCGGTGGTGCGATACGGGTTGGTGGCGGCCCAGCCATCGGCGTCCAGCGGCACGCCGGCGTCCTTGATCGGGGTGAGGCCTTTGGTTTCCACGGCGGTGGGCGTCACGTTGCCATGGGCCCAGACCGAACCGGTATTGATTGCACCGGCGAGCAGGCAGGCGGTGATCAAGGCGTTGCGTTTTGTTGTCATTATTTTTCCCTCAGGAGTGCACGCAAAACCTCTTGGCAGAGGCTATGGCGACCATCTTAGGAAGCCCCCGGCAGCGCCCGTATGCTGCTTTGGTGGGCGGGTTCTCATCCGTTGGTAGCAGGCCTTGTGGGGCACTGCTAAATCAGAGGCGGTTCGGGAAATTGTCCCGGCAACACCGGGACTTTTTCCGTATTCGCCAACCCAGCCAGGCAGCAACCTGTGCAGGCCAAAACCTCCACTGGGAACTGCAACCATGACAATAAGATCGCTACCCGCCCGCTCACCGCTAAGCCTTGCCGTGCAAGCTTTTGTGCTGGTGGGCAGCCTGTGCCTCAGTGCTGCGAGCTTTGCAGCCGCCGAACCTGCCGTCGCCAAGCAAACCCGTAATGTCACCTGGGAAGACATCGCCAACGATCACCTGACCACCAAGGACGTGCTGCAATACGGCATGGGCACCAACGCCCAGCGCTGGAGCCCCCTGGCCCAGGTCAACGACAAGAACGTGTTCAAACTCACGCCGGCCTGGTCCTATTCGTTCGGCGACGAGAAACAACGCGGCCAGGAATCCCAGGCCATCGTCAGCGACGGTGTGGTCTACGTCACCGGCTCCTATTCCCGCGTGTTCGCCCTCGATGCGAAGACCGGCAAACGCCTGTGGACCTACAACCACCGCCTGCCCGACAACATTCGCCCGTGCTGTGACGTGGTCAACCGCGGCGCGGCGATCTTCGGCGACAAGATCTACTTCGGCACCCTCGACGCGCGCCTGATCGCCCTCGACAAAAACACCGGCAAAGTGGTGTGGAACAAGAAATTCGGCGACCACGCCGCCGGCTACACCATGACCGGCGCGCCGGTGCTGATCAAAGACAAGGTCAGCGGCAAGGTGCTGCTGATCCACGGCAGCTCCGGCGATGAATTCGGCGTGGTCGGCCAGCTGTATGCACGCGACCCGGACACCGGTGAGGAAGTCTGGATGCGCCCGTTCGTGGAAGGCCACATGGGCCGCTTGAACGGCAAGGACAGCACGCCGACCGGCGATGTGAAGGCGCCGTCGTGGCCAGATGACCCGACCACCGAAACCGGCAAGGTCGAAGCGTGGAGCCACGGCGGTGGCGCCCCTTGGCAGAGCGCGAGCTTCGATGCCGAGACCAACACCATCATCGTCGGTGCCGGCAACCCCGGCCCGTGGAATACCTGGGCGCGCACGTCAAAGGACGGCAACCCCCACGACTTCGACAGCCTCTACACCTCGGGCCAGGTCGGCGTCGACCCCAGTACCGGCGAAGTGAAATGGTTCTACCAACACACCCCGAACGATGCCTGGGACTTCTCCGGCAACAACGAACTGGTGCTGTTCGACTACAAGGACAAGGACGGCAAGGTCATCAAGGCCACCGGCCACGCCGACCGCAACGGCTTCTTCTATGTGGTCGACCGCAACAACGGCAAGCTGCAGAACGCCTTCCCCTTCGTCGACAACATCACCTGGGCCAGCCACATTGACCTGAAGACCGGCCGCCCTGTGGAAAACGAAGGCCAGCGTCCGGCCAAGCCGCTGCCGGGTGAAACCAAGGGCAAGCCGGTGGAAGTCTCGCCGCCGTTCCTGGGTGGCAAGAACTGGAACCCCATGGCCTACAGCCAGGACACCGGTCTGTTCTACATTCCGGGCAACCAGTGGAAAGAGGAATACTGGACCGAAGAGGTCAACTACAAGAAGGGCTCGGCGTACCTGGGCATGGGTTTCCGCATCAAGCGCATGTATGACGATCACGTCGGCACCTTGCGGGCGATGAACCCGACCACCGGCAAGGTGGTGTGGGAGCACAAGGAACACCTGCCACTGTGGGCCGGCGTGCTGGCAACCAAGGGCAACCTGGTGTTTACCGGTACCGGCGACGGTTTCTTCAAGGCCTTCGACGCGAAAACCGGCAAGGAACTGTGGAAGTTCCAGACCGGCAGCGGCATCGTCTCGCCGCCGATCACCTGGGAACAGGATGGCGAGCAGTACATCGGCGTCACCGTTGGCTACGGCGGCGCAGTACCGCTGTGGGGTGGCGACATGGCCGAGCTGACCAAGCCGGTGGCACAGGGTGGGTCGTTCTGGGTGTTCAAGATTCCGAGTTGGGATCAGAAAACTGCCCAGAAATAACCCATGGAATATGCGGGGGCCGCCTTTTGTGGCGAGGGAGCTTGCTCCCGCTGGGCTGCGAAGCGGCCCCGGCATTCCTCCTGTGGCACTGCGCAGCCAGGTTTACGACTGCTGCGCAGCCGAGCGGGAGCAAGCTCCCTCGCCACAGGTACCCCGCCACCTTCGAGGTTTTGTGATGAGATATCTGCCGTTGTTACTTCTACTGTCCCTACCCTTCGCCCACGCCGACGACGGCGACGACGCCGCCCTGATCATCAACGGTTGCACGCTTGCCGAGCACAGCCAATGCCCCGGCGCCAATCTCAGGGGCGCCAACCTGCGCAACCAGAACCTGAGCGGCATGAACCTGGCCGGTGCCGATCTGCGCGATGCCGACTTGCGCCACGCCAACCTGGACCTTGCCAACCTGGAAAAAGCCCAATTGCAAGGCGCCAACCTGACCCGCGCCAGCCTGCAACAAGCCAACCTGCGCCTGGCCGACTTTACCGGCGCCACATTGATGGCCGTGCAAGGCTGGGGGATGTTTGCCCAGGGCGCGCAATTTGAAAACGCCAACCTGAGCGCCGCCTACCTGCAATTTGCGCGGTTGTCGGGGGCAAAAATGCACAAGGCCAACCTGCGCGCGGCCGACCTGGAAATGACCTGGCTGAGCAAGGCTGACCTGCAAGGCGCCGACCTCAGCGACGCCAACCTACAAGAAGCCAAGTTCGGTGAAAGCAACCTGGAAAAAGCCACCCTGAGTGGCAGCCGCCAGCACTATGCCAACTTTCAAGACGCGAATATGGAGGGCTGCAAGGACTGCCCCACCACCTGGGACCGTTAACCGGCGACCCGCACCACCCCCATGTCGATGCCCAGGTGCACCAGTTCGGCATGGGAACTCACCTGCAACTTGCTCTTGAGCAAGGTCAGGTGGTTGGACACGGTCTTGGTGCTGATACTCAGCTGGGCCGCAATCGAACGGGCCGGGGTGCCCTTGGCGAGCATCAGGAAAATCTCCAACTCGCGTTGGGTCATGCTGTGCAGACGGCGATCGGTGGGGTGATAGGCCAACTGGGTGGCCAGGTCCTGTTCGATATAGGTGTGGCCATCGAGGATGCGCTCTACGGCTTCAAGCATCACCGCAGGCGAAGCGCGCTTGGTGAGATAACCCGACGCGCCCGCCTCCAGAGCCTGGCGCACCAGGGGCAGCTCGGCATGCTGGCTGAAAAACAGCACACGTAATTGCGGCAGGCGCTGACGCAGGCGGCGGGTGGTTTCCAGGCCGCTGATACCGGGCAGGCCAAAGCCGATGATCACCAGGTTAGGCACTGCCTCATGCACCCGCGCCAGGGCCTCTTCGCCGCTGGCCGCTTCGCGCACGTACACACCCGGCAGGCCGCTGCGCAACAGCCCGGCATAGCCCAGGCGGACCACGGCGTGATCGTCGACCAACAGGATGTTCATAGCGGCCTCCAATGCCAGTGCTTGCTGTGCATGCTAGAACCCGAGGGCCTGCGGCGACCTACTACTTTGGTACTGGTTTTGCTGTCTATCGTCGCATTCCCAAGGCAGCGGGACTCGCGTGTAATGGGCGCATAACGATAAGGATTGGACCCGCCATGCTGCCCGCTCGACTGCCCCTTGCGGCACTGTTGTGCCTGTTCATCAGCCACGTACAGGCCGACACCCCATTGTTTTCCGCCGAGGGCTACCGCACCCGCCTGTATCGCAGCCCTACGCCCGATCATCTGGCCGGCGTAACCATTGTCGACACGCCAACCCTGCAGACACTGCTTAACCAGACGCCCGCACCGGTACTCATCGACGTGTACCGCCGCCCGTGGCTGCAAGGCCGCTTCATCGAAGACCAGCCCCACGCCAACCTGCCCGGCAGCCACTGGCTGGCCAATACCGGCGACGGCGACCTCACGCCCGAATGGCAGGGCTACTTCGTGCGCCACCTGTATAAATTCACCGGCGGCCAACTGGCACGCCCGCTGGTGTTCTACTGCCGCTCCGATTGCTGGCTGAGTTGGAACGCGGTAAAACGAGCCGCCAGCCTGGGCTATACCTCTGTGTATTGGTACCGCGACGGCTTGGACGCATGGGAAGCGGCAAAACTGCCAGTGATGGCTGCGACACCCGAACCCTTTGAATAAAAAACCACAACAAGAAGGTGAACGGCCATGTACAAAATTTTGATTGCCGACGATCACCCGCTGTTTCGCGAGGCGATTCATAACGTCATCAGCGACGGTTTCCCCGGCAGCGACGTGATGGAAACCGCCGACCTGGACAGCGCCCTCGCCCTGACCCAGGAACACGACGACCTCGACCTGATCCTGCTGGACCTGAACATGCCCGGCATGCACGGCCTCAACGGCCTGATCAACCTGCGCAACGAGGCGCCGACCATCCCGGTGGTGATCGTCTCGGCCGAGCAGGACAAGCAGATCGTGCTGCAAGCCATCACCTACGGTGCCGTGGGTTTCATCACCAAGTCATCACCGCGCCTGCAAATGACCGAAGCCATCCAGCAGATTCTCAACGGCAACGTGTACCTGCCGCCGGACATCATCCGCACCCAGAAAAATACCGGGCAACGGCGCATGCACGACAGCCCGGGGTTTGCCCCGGAGCTGCTGCAGGCCCTCACGCGCAAGCAGTTGCTGGTGCTGGAACGCATGACCAAGGGCGAGTCGAACAAACAGATCGCCTACACCCTGGAGATTGCCGAGACCACGGTGAAGGCCCATGTGTCAGCGATTCTGCGCAAGTTGAATGTGCATAATCGGGTACAGGCGATACTCAGTGCCGGGGATATTGATTTCGGCTCGTACCTGCGTCGCTGAACCCTCAGGGTCGACTGAGCAGGTGACACATGGCGGTCTTGAGCTTCATCGGCCGCACCGGTTTGTGCATCAACGTATGCCCCAACTCACGAATCTGCTGCTTTAACTCGTTGCTGTAGTTCGCCGTGATCATCATCGCCGGAATCGCACGGCCGCGGCGGGCGTTGATCCGCGCCACGGCATCCACGCCGTTCTGGTCGTCGTCGAGGTGGTAATCGGCAATCAGCAGGTCCGCCTCGGCATGGTAGTTGTCTACCTGGCGCGCCAGGTCCTGTTCCGACAGCGCGGTGATCACCCGGCAGCCCCAGCCTTCGAGCAAGGTGCGCATGCCGGCGCAGATTGCCGCGTCGTTATCCAGCACCCACACCCGCGCGCCTTGCAGGCGTTCGAGCATCGGCTCGCTCATGCACGGCGCCGGCAATGACTTGGGCGCGGTGGCGCTCAACGGCACTTCTACCGAAAACATCGAGCCCTGGCCCGGCCAGGATTTGACGCTGATCCGGTGGCCGAGGATGCCGGCGATCTTTTCCACGATGGCCAGGCCCAACCCCAGCCCGCGATCCTGATCCGGACGCTGCACATCGCCGCGCTTGAACTCCTGGAAAATTTCCTCCAACCGGTCTTCGGCAATGCCCATGCCGCTGTCCCACACCTGGATCAACAGGCGCTGCTGCTGGCGCCGACAGCCCAGCACCACACGGCCCTTGTAGGTATAGCGAAGCGCGTTGCTCAGCAGGTTGCGCAGGATCCGCGCCAGCAGCTGGATGTCGCTGCGCACCAGCGCCGAGCAGCCGATGAAGTGCAGTTCAAGCCCCTCGCTGCGGGCCAATTCGGTGTATTCGGCGGCCAGGTTGTCGAGCAGTTCACTCAAGGCGAACGGCGCGATATCCGCCTTGATCACCCCAGCGTCCAGCTTGGAAATATCCACCAGGGTGCCCAACAGGTTTTCCACGTCTTCCAGGGAGTTACTCACATTACGCACCAGGGTTTCGCTCGGGCGCTCCAGCAAGGCACTGGTGAACAGCCGCGCCGCATTCAGCGGTTGCAGCAGGTCATGGCTGACGGCGGCCAGGAACTTGGTCTTCGACAGGTTGGCCTGCTCGGCCTCCCTTTGCGCCGCCACCTGCTGCTGGCACAAAGCCTCAGCTCGCAGCCGGGCGTTGATCAGCAGGTGGTTGCTGGCCTTGAGTTCGGCCATCGCCTGGTTCAACGCGTCGGTGCGTTCGCGCACTTGCTCGGCCAGCACCACTGAATGCTGGAAGATGGTGTAGGGGTTATTGCCCTGGGTCATGCCGGACTCGATGCGCTCGATCAGCGCCGCGTTGATCCGCATCAGCTTGTGGTTGTCCTGTTGCAGCCGGGTCACTTGAGCGGACAGGTCAACGCCGGCCTCGGGCAATGGCGACCCCGGTGAAGGTCTGGTTGATGTGCATGCCATTGAACTGTTCTCCGTAGGTGTTGAAGCCCATCACCCGTTGGTCGCGCAAATAAGCACCGATCGGTTCCAGCTGGCCGGTGTCTTCCAGCTCCAGGCGGCGCAGGAAGCAATCGCAGCCGATGGTCAGCAACAGGTCGCCAAGGCGCGCTTGCAGGCCGTCGAACAGGCCTTTCAGGTTGGGCAGGATCGGGCCAGGCTGCATGACGGTGAGCACGATGCCGTTTTCCACCGCGCAGTAGAAACTCAGGCTGAGGTCGGCGTGCACCTGCTGGATCGAGCGCACGTAATACTGGTCGTGAATGCGCACCGCCAGCGGGTGGGCGGCGAAGACGCGGTGATCGAGGTCGGCCACGGCCACGCCGATATGCCGTGCGTACTCTTCGGCGGCTGGCTCGGCGTTGAGCTCGAAGACGCGACGTGACGGGCTGTCGGCGCCGGTGACCACCAGTTTTTCCGTGCGCGGCAGGATGTGGTGGGTGGTGAACACCTCGAAATCCAGCCAGGTATTGACCAGCACCACCACCGCCGCACCGCTGTGGAAAACACCGTTGAAGTACACGTGGGTGTGGGTGAGGAAGTTGTCGTCACCGGCCGAGCCGCCGAAGTGCGGGATATCGCCCAGGGCGGCACTGAGGGCGGCCAGCACCATTTCTTCACGGCTGGAAAGGCCATCGAGCAAGGTCAATGCAAAGGTATTGCCCTTGATCGGTGCCAAGGTATTGCTGCGGCAGCCGCCGACCAGGCGCTCGACCATGTCCTGGGCGTTGATCAGGCTGAAGTGTTCTACCTGGTCGATGAGTTCGGTGGCGATTGAAAAGTGCGCGTGGTTGAAGCCCACGGCCGTGATGCAATTGCGCCCATAACCGTGAGCGGTGATCTCGCCGGCGCTGGTACAACCCACCACGCGCACGTTGCCAAAGCATTGTTGCAGCGCCTGGCCCAAGGCCTGCAAGTCATAGGAGGCCGAGCAAAAAAACAGCACGAAACCCAGGTACGGATGCAACAGCTGCCGGGCCAGCTCTTCGGCGGCCTGCCCGGCATCCGAGGCCTGGGACATGGCACTGACTACGCCTTCACTGTTGTGCATCGTTGGCTCCCCCTCTGAAGCACCAGTTTACGAAGCGCCAGGGGGGAGACCTATGCTACTTGGGTACTGGGTCGGGGATGCGATGGGATGAGGCGTCAGGCACGGGCAAAGGCCACGGCTTTCTCAAACTGCTCCGGGGTCGGACGCACTCCGGTGTAGAGCACGAACTGCTCCAGGGCCTGGATGGCGATCACTTCCAGTCCAGTAATCACCCGCTTGCCCTTGGCACGGCCACGCACGATCAGCGGTGTTTCGGCGGGGATCGCTACCACATCGAATACAGTCTCGGCAGAGTCCACCGCCTCTGCATCAAACGCCAGTGCGTCCGCTTCAGCGCCGCCGGTCATGCCGATGGGAGTGACGTTGATCAGCATTTGCGGGCGCAGGTCACCCAGTTCGGCCAACCACTCATACCCCAGGTTTTGCGCCAATGCCCGGCCTGCGGTTTCGTTGCGCGCCACGATCACGCCATTGGCGTAGCCGCCATCGCGCAAGGCACTGGCTACGGCCTTGGCCATGCCGCCGCTGCCGCGCAGGGCGAAGGTCGAGTCCTGCGGGACCGCGTGCTTTTTCAGCAGTTGTTCGATGGCGATGTAGTCGGTGTTGTAGGCCTTGAGGTGCCCGTCGGTGTTGACGATGGTGTTCAGCGAGTCGATGGCTTGAACCGAATCGTCGAGTTCGTCCACTAAGGCAATGGCGGCTTCCTTGAACGGCATGGAAACCCCGCAACCACGGACGCCCAGCGCGCGGATACCACCGATCGCACCGGGCAAATCCTGGCTGCTGAAGGCCTTATAGTAGAAGTTCAGACCCAACTGCTCGTACAGGTGGTTATGAAACCGCAGGCCGAAATTCCCGGGGCGCGCCGACAGAGACATGCACAGTTGGGTGTCCTTGTTGGGGTGCATCTGCATGGATAACTCCTTTGAGTAAGCAATTGGGTACAGACCTTACACAACCTTTACCTAGCGGCTGTGCTGTTTTTCAGAAATACGTTGTCTTAAAAGTATCCCCGCGACATTACTTGAGTCTATTGATTGCAGACCACAAGCGCTGGGGCTAACCGAGGAATGACCATGATTCGTACAATCCCCAAGATCGCCTTGCTGGTTGGCGCACTCGCGATGGCAGGCCAAGCCTCCGCCCACGGTGGTGGTTGGGGTGGCCCGGCCGTATTGGGTGCTTTAGTCGGCGCAGCCGTCGTGGGCTCCGTGGTTGCCAGCCAGCCGCGTGAGGTCTACGTGCAGCAGCCGGTGTATGTGCAACCACAGCCGGTGTATGCCGCGCCGCCACCGGTCTACTACGCACCGCCACCACCGGTGTATGTGCAGCAGCAGGTGTATTACCGCCCGGCGCCGGTGTATTACGGCCCGCCGCGTGGCTATTACGGTCCACCACGCGGTTACTACGGCCCTCCCCACGGCTACTACGGTCGCGGCTGGTAATCGGATCGTCTGAAAAAACAGGCCTCGCAGCGTTGCGGGGCCTTTTTTTGCCTGCAAAGTCCGGATTCAGGCCGTCAAGGTCGCTCTGAGGACAATGCCCGGCGCGCAATCGCACATCATCGACACCAATGTCTACTTGCCCGAACCGGCCTTGCGCTGTCATGTTTGTGTCACGACATACTTCCACTATCGATCCTGTCCACCCAATAACAACAAGGACGACTGACCATGCCCACGCAAAACCCGCACCGCACCGCTGGCCTTTGTACGTCCAGCAAGGTCTACAGCGCCCTCACCGAACTCAAGCACCTGGAAGGCCATCGCAGCGCCAAATTCCTCGCGCTGCTGGCGGAAAATCTGGTGCGCAAGGGTTTGCTCAGTGAGCAGGAAGTGGTGCACATGCTCGATCAAGTGGTGGACTGACGCCTCGCGTCGATGTCGACTATCGAGACAGGTGATTTTTCCTGCATCACCCCACCCCGTAGAGTGACCACCATAGCGATTGGAGGTCCTTATGCACACTGTTCAAATCATGTCCGTCATCGGCAGCGCCGTTCCCGCCCCTCTGCGCAAGCTGGGTCTGCTTGCCTGCTGGTACCTGGTACGTGATGGCGAAACCATCAGCGGCCCGCTGACATCCCTGTCCGACGCCGAAAAACAACTGCAACACGCCTCGAATTTCAGGCTCCACGCCTGAGGTTCACGGTAATGGCAACTTGACTCGCGGCTTGCTCTCCACAAACAACGCCCAGCTGGACATGAACAAAGCCGCCACCAACGGCCCGATCACAAAGCCGTTCAAGCCAAACACCGACAAGCCGCCCAGGGTCGAGATCAGGATCAGGTAATCCGGCATCTTGGTGTCCTTGCCCACCAGGATCGGCCGCAGCACGTTATCCACCAGGCCAATCACGAATACCCCAAACAACGCCAGCACCACGCCTTGCCAGATGGCGCCGCTCAACAGGAAGTAGGCAGCCACCGGCCCCCACACAATCCCCGCGCCCACCGCCGGCAACAGCGACAGAAACGCCATCAGTACCGCCCAGAGCAATGCACTGGGAATATCCAGGAACCAAAAGATAAGCCCGCCGAGCGCACCCTGTGTCACGGCCACCAGCACATTGCCCTTGACCGTGGCCCGCACCACACGATTGAACTTGAGCTGTAACCGGCGCTTCTGCGGCTCGGCCAACGGCACCGCCGTGCGTACCTTGCGCACCAGCTCCGGGCCGTCGCGCAGCAGGAAATACAACAGGTACAGCATGATGAAAAAGCTCACCAGGAAATCAAACGTGCCCTGGCCGAAGCTGAACGCCTGGGTGGCAAAAAACTGGCTGCCCTGCATCGCGCTCTTGACGATCTTCTCGCGCAAGCCTTCCAGGTTGCCCATGCCGAAGCGGTCCAGCAGGTGCTGGAAGTACGGCGGCAACACATTCTTGAACTGCTCGATATATCCCGCCACATCCAGCTTGCCGCTTTCGATGTTCTTGTAGAGCGTCGCACCTTCCTGCACCAACAAGGCACTGGTGATGATCACCGGCAGGATCGCGATGATCAGGCAGGCACTCAAGGTGGCCAGGGAAGTGAGGTTGCGGTTCCAGCCAAAGCGCTGCTGCAGGCGCCGCTGCATCGGGGCAAAGATGATGCCGAGGATCACCGCCCAGAACACCGCGCCGTAGAACGGCAGCAGTATCCAGATAAACGCGATGGTCACCAGGCCGAGCAACAACAGCAAGGTCTTGAATTGCAGGTTGGTTTGATTCATGTCCGGTCCATGTCAGAAAAGCAGAGGTCCCTTGTAGGCCCTGTTGCTTAGTCCGCAGCGAAACCTGGGAGTGCCCTCGGTTATTGAACAAGCATAGACCCGCCCACAGCGCGTGGATCGACACCATCGTGCAATGTCCGCTGCCCCTGCCCCGTGATGAGATTGGCGTGCACTTGCGACACTCCATCACGCTCCCACCGGGGCTCTGTCGAACAGAGAGGCCATCATGCTTTTACACATGTCCACCTGGGCTGAAATCGAGCAATTTCTTGAACGCAGCCGCACCATCGTGATTCCCATCGGCTCCAACGAGCAGCACGGGCCCATTGGCCTGCTGGGCACCGATTGGATGTGTCCGCAGATCATTGCCCACCAGGCGCAGGAAACGGCGGATATTCTAATCGCCCCCACGTTCAATATCGGCATGGCCCAGCATCACCTGGGGTTTGCCGGTACCATCACGCTGCGCCCATCGACGTTTATCGCGGCCATCGAGGACTGGGTGCTTTCCCTGGTTGCGCACGGTTTCGAGAAAATCCTCTTTCTCAATGGCCATGGCGGCAACATTGCCTCGATCGAAGCGGCCTTTTCGCAACTGTATGCCCGCGCCAGTTTCGCCAGGCAACCCGCCGGGTTCGCCTTGAAACTGAGCAACTGGTGGGACCTGGAAGGCGTTGGCGCACTGGCTAACCGACAATTCCCCACCGGCCACGGGATCCACGCCACGCCGTCGGAGATTGCGGTGACTCAATGGGCCTACCCGGACGCGATCAAGTCGGCGGCCTATTCGCCGCAAATCGCCAATTCCGGGCCGATTCGCGAGGCCCATGACTTCCGCGCACGCTTCCCGGACGGCCGCATGGGCTCGGACCCGGGCCAGGCAACACCGGAAAAAGGCGGTGAGTTGGTCAGGCTGGCGGCCGAAAGCCTGGTGCGCGAGCTGGAGGCATTCAGCCATGAATCAACACCGCTCGGCCCGGTCAACGCCTCGACTAACAACTGCTAACACCGCCTAACTGGTGGCCAACGCGGCCAGGCATCACTCTTGAATCTCACCACCGTCAGCATTCAAGAGGGATGCAACCATGACCGAAGGGTATCGCGGCAATTGCCTGTGCAAGGTGGGCCGTCTCGGCAATGAGAGGCTGTGCACATTGATGGTGCATGTGCTCAATGGTGACCGAGGCGCCGTGCGGCGACTCTCGGGCAACGTCACACCGTTGTTGGTGGCTTTTTATGAGGGCCAGGCACAGGCCGGGCGCATCCGCCATGACAACATCCAATCCCTGGTACGTGAAGCCTTCCTGGCCGTGCTGGAAAATGCCGCAGGCTACGACGCTGCCACACCGTTCCGAGCCTGGTTGCTGGAGATCGCCCGCACGACGCTGCTGGGATATCTGCCCTCCACCAGCGTCCCCCCTCTGCTGAATTCGCCATCTATCCAGTGGGCAATTTGACTCTTCCGCTGCCGTCGGTTTTTCCCAGGACATGCCCATGCTGAGCATCGAAAAAATTCTGTATTCCGGCCACACCTCTACCACAGGCGGTCGAGAGGGCGCAGGGCGTAGCGAGGACGACCGGCTGGATATCAAGCTCTCCCCGCCCGGCGCTCCGGGGAGCGGCACCAACCCCGAGCAACTGTTTGCGGTGTGCTGGTCGGCGTCGTTCCTGGCCGCACTGCGTCATGCCTGCAATGCCCGGAAAATCCTGTTTCCGGCCACGGCGGCGATTGAGGCCCAGGTCGACCTGCTGCACGGCGCACAGGGTTTTTTCTTGCAGGCGCACCTCAGCGTTTCGTTGCCCGAGATAGAACCCGAGGTAGCCCGGCAATTGATTGAAGCGGCCCACCAGAACTGCCCCTACTCCAAAGCCACACGCCGCAACATCGACGTCAACTTCACCCTGAACTGAGGTTCAGTGACTCGATACCTACGTGCAATCGCGGTGCCCTGAGGGGTCTGGTTTGATGCTCCCTGACACAACAATCAGAAACAAGGGGACTTGAGCATGAAAAAACTGACGACAGCCGCCGGCGCACCCGTGGTCGACAACAACCATTCGCAAACCGCCGGCCCCCGCGGCCCCGTGTTGTTGCAGGATGTCTGGCTGCTGGAAAAACTGGCGCACTTCGACCGTGAAGTCATCCCCGAGCGCCGCATGCACGCCAAGGGCTCTGGCGCGTTCGGCCGGTTTACCGTCACCCAGGACATCACCCGCTTCACCAAGGCCGACCTGTTTTCCCACGTCGGCAAGACCACGGATGTCTTCGTGCGTTTTTCCACCGTGGCCGGCGAGCGTGGCGCCGCCGATGCCGAGCGGGACATCCGTGGTTTCGCCATCAAGTTCTACACCGAGCAAGGCAACTGGGACCTGGTGGGCAACAACACCCCGGTGTTTTTCCTGCGCGACCCGTTGAAATTTCCCGACCTCAACCACGCCGTCAAACGTGACCCGCGCACCCACATGCGCAGCGCACGCAACAACTGGGATTTCTGGACCCTGCTGCCCGAAGCCCTGCACCAGGTCACGATTGTGATGAGCGACCGAGGGTTGCCGCAGTCCTATCGGCACATGCATGGTTTTGGCAGCCACACCTTCAGCTTTATCAGCCCGGCCAACGAGCGCTTCTGGGTGAAATTCACCTGGAAAACCGCGCAAGGCATCCACAACCTCACCGACGAGCAGGCCAGCCAAGTGGTCGGCGGCGACCGTGAAAGCGCCCAGCGCGACCTGTACACCAGCATCGAAGAAGGCCGCTTCCCGCAATGGACGCTCCACGTGCAAATCATGCCGGAGGTGGATGCCGGCACCTACGCGATCAACCCGTTCGACCTGACCAAAGTCTGGCCGCATCAGGACTACCCGCTGATCGAAGTGGGCGTGCTGGAGCTCAATCGCAACCCCGACAACTACTTCGCCGATGTCGAACAAGCCGCTTTCAACCCCGCCAACGTGGTGCCGGGCATCAGCTTTTCGCCGGATAAGATGCTGCAGGCACGCCTGTTCGCCTATGGCGACGCGCAGCGCTACCGCGTCGGCGTGAACCACCATCAGATCCCGGTGAACGCCCCGCGTTGCCCGGTCAACAGCTACCACCGCGACGGGCAGATGCGCACCGACGGCAATGCCGGCAGCACCCTCGGCTACGAACCCAACAGCCACGCGCAATGGGTGGAGCAACCCGACTTTCGCGAGCCACCGCTGGCCCTGCAAGGCAGCGCTGCGCACTGGAACCATCGCGAAGACACGGACTATTTTTCCCAACCCGGCGCCCTGTTCCGCCTGATGAACGCCGCCCAGCAACAGGCCTTGTTCGACAACACCGCGCGTTCGATCCAGGGCGCCTGCCCCCAGGCCAAAGCGCGCCATATCCAGCACTGCACGCAAGCCGATCCTGCCTATGGCGCGGGTGTTGCCCGCGCCATCGAACTCTTAGGGTGAGCCAGATGGACCATATCGATCACATTATGATTGTCGACGACGATCGTGAGATCCGCGAACTCGTCGGCAATTACCTGAAGAAAAACGGCTTGCGCACCACGGTGGCCTCGGACGGTCGGCAAATGCGCGCCCTGCTCGATGCCACGGCGGTGGACCTGATCGTGCTCGACATCATGATGCCGGGCGACGATGGGTTGGTGCTGTGCCGTGAGTTGCGCGCAGGCAAACACAAAGCCACGCCGATCCTGATGCTGACGGCACGCAATGACGAAACCGACCGCATCATCGGCCTGGAAATGGGCGCCGATGATTACCTGGTCAAACCCTTCGCCGCCCGCGAGCTGCTGGCGCGCATCAACGCCGTATTGCGCCGCACCCGCTCGCTGCCGCCCAACCTGATCGTCAGCGAGGCCAGCCGTCTGCTGGCCTTCGGCAAATGGCGGCTGGACACTACCGCGCGTCACCTGATGGACGCCCAGGGCACTATCGTCAACCTGAGCGGCGGCGAATACCGCCTGTTGCGGGTCTTTGTCGACCACCCCCAGCGTGTGCTGAGCCGCGATCAATTGCTCAACCTCACCCAGGGCCGCGATGCCGACCTGTTCGACCGCTCCATCGACTTGCTGGTCAGCCGCCTGCGCCAGCGCCTGCTGGATGACGCGCGCGACCCGGCCTACGTCAAGACGGTGCGCAGTGAAGGCTATGTGTTCACCTACCCGGTGGAAATCCTTGGAGAAGCCTCGTGAAACGGCTGCGCTGGCCGCGCTCCCTGACCTCGCGCCTGACGCTGATCTTTCTGACCAGCCTGGTAATCGCCCACGGGCTTTCGTTCGGGCTGCAGTTTTATGAGCGTTACCAAAGCGCCATGTCGCTGATGCTGGGTAATTTCGAACAAGACATCAGCACCTCAGTGGCCATGCTCGAACGCCTGCCCGCCGAAGAGCGGCAAGCCTGGCTGCCGCGCTTCGAACATGCCACCTATCGCTACCAACTGGATGAAGGCCAGCCTGGCCAGCCGATGGACATGGCCACCGCGCCTGCCTCGGTGCATTCGATGGAGGCCACCCTGGGCCAGGACTACAGCCTGACCTTCAATACCATCCCCGACAAACGCCCGCATTATCAGGCGCACTTGCGCCTGCGCGATGGCACGCCGCTGACCATTGATGTGCGCCCACAAGTCTCACCGCTGTCGCCCTGGCTGCCGCTGTTACTGGGGGTGCAGCTGTTGCTGCTGCTCGGCTGCACCCTCCTGGCCGTGCGCACCGCGATTGAGCCGCTGACGCGCCTGGCCAATGCGGTCGACCGCCTGGACCCCAACGGCGGCGGCGCGCGCCTGGATGAGAACGGCCCCACCGAGGTGGCCTACGCGGCCGTGGCCTTCAATACCCTGCAGGAGCGCATCGCCACCCACATCAAGGAACGCATGCAACTGCTCGCGGCTATTTCCCACGACCTGCAAACCCCGATCACGCGCATGAAACTGCGTGCCGAGTTCATGGAGGAGTCGGTGGAGCGGGAAAAACTCTGGAATGACCTCAGTGAAATGCAGCACCTGGTCCAGGAAGGCGTGGCCTATGCACGCAGCATGGACGGCACCGTCGAGGCCAGTCGCCGGGTCGACCTGCATTCGTTTCTCGACAGCCTGGTGTTCGACTATCAGGACGTCGGCAAACAGGTGGTGCTCACCGCCCCTACCGGGACCGTGATCGACACCCGCCCCCACGCACTGCGCCGGGTGCTGGTGAACCTGGTGGACAACGCGTTGAAGTTCGGCAGCGACGTCACGGTCAACGTCGAGTACCACGCCGACGCGCATCTGTCGATCCAGATCCTTGACCGTGGCCCCGGCATTCCCGAGGCGCAACTGCCCGACGTGGTCAAGCCGTTCTATCGCGTCGAAAGCTCACGCAACCGCACCACCGGCGGCACCGGGCTGGGCCTGGCCATCGCACAGCAACTGGCGCACACCCTGCAAGGCGGCTTGACCCTGTACAACCGCGAGGGCGGCGGGTTGTGCGCGCAGTTGCTGCTGCCGCGCTGCCAGTCGCCCATGCCGTCAGTCGCGGACCAGAAAGTCGCGCGGTGAAACGCCGATCGCCCGGCGAAACATCGCACTGAAAGCACTGGCGCTCACATAGCCCAGGTCCTGGGCGATCCGGCCGATGGGCTCGCCATTCTCCAGCCGTTCCAGGGCACAGGCCAGGCGCACCTGCTGCACCCACTGGCGGTAGGTCAGGCCGGTTTCCTTGAGAAACAGGCGGATCAGCGTGCGTGAACTGGCGCCGACCTGGTCGGCCCAATACGCCACCGTATGGGTTTGCCCAGGTGTATCAAGAATCGCGCGGCACACCATCAGCAGTCGGCGGTCGAGCGGCCACGGGATCTGCAACGGCAAGGTGCGCGCGGCGGCCAGTTCGCTGAGGATCAGCGCCACCACGTGGCTATTGCGACCTTCCAGTTCGTACTCGATCGGCTCATTGGCCAGCACCAGAATCAGCTCGCGCAACAGCAGCGAAACATCGACGATACGGCACCGGTCACCGAAACCGGCGGCCGCGTCGGCCTGGATATAGATTGAGCGCATCTGCACCGGCGTCAGCATCAGTTGATCGTGTTCTTCTTCGGCGGGAATCCACAGTGCCCGTTTGGGCGGCAAGAACCACAGGCTGCCCTGGGCAACGGCGCGCATCACCCCACTGACCGCATACAACAACTGGCCGTGGCGGTGGGTGTGCGGCGCGTTGTAGGCGCCGGCCGCCTGGTTGCGCACCAGAGCCATGAGCACACGGGGCACGTCCTGGTAATCCAGGTAGTCCTCACTGCGTCCGTTCAGCTCGGCAGGCTTACCGACGGTGCGGGCATCTTGTTTCATGGTGGGCTCATCGCTTTGTCACTTTGTCGATATAAGCTGGCATTTGTCGATTCTTGCACATTGCTACGATCGGTTCGACTTCCACGACCCGAAGAGCCCGTCGACATGACCTCCACCGACAAGCACAGCCTGGCAGCCGTCCTCGGCCTGTTGGTGCTGTCCATCGCCCTGCGCCCCGCCATCGTATCCATCGGGCCGATCCTGCTGTTGATTCAGGACCAGTATGGGTTGAGCTTTACCCAGGCGGCGCTGCTGACGTCGATCCCGGACGTGTGCATGGGTGTGCTCGCCCTGCTTGCGCCAGGCTTGAGCCGACGCTTTGGGTCAGACCGCTGCATGATTGCGGCCCTGGTGCTGATCGGCGCCGCGTGCCTGTTGCGGGCGGTCTCGCCGAATGCCGCGCTGCTGCTGCTGAACACCTTTGTGATCAGTGTAGGCATCGCCATCGCCGGCGCGTTGATGGGGGGCTGGATCAAAACCCACTTTGCCCACCGTCCGGCGTTTTTCATGGGTATTTATGCCGCAGGCTTGAGTGTCGGGGCCACCCTTTCTGCACTGTTCACCGCGCCCATCACCGAACTTGCCCACAGCTGGCGGGTAGGCGCCGGTGTATGGAGCCTGTTGAGCGTCACGGCGGTGATCAGCTGGGTGTGGATGGCCCGACGTTTCGCGGCCGGCGCGCCCCGGCTGGCGCCAGCACCGGCCCGGTCGATCCGGCTGCCGTGGCGCAATCCCCAGGCTTGGCTGGTGGCGCTGTACTTCGGTGCCAGCCAGTTTGTGGTCTATGCCCTGTTCGCCTGGCTGGCCCCGTCCTCCACGGAAACCGCCGTCACCCACCTGTCCGCCGGCACCTTGTTGGGGCTGTTCACCGCGGTGTTCGCGGTTGCCAGCGTCGGCGCCGGCCTGATCCCCGGCAAGGCCCATGACCGTCGCGGCCTGCTGGCCGTCTGCACATTGATCGCGCTGGTGGGCACCGCCGGCATGGCGTTTGCGCCGACGGCCTGGCCTACGCTGTACGTGTTGCTGGTGGCGATCGGCCTGGGCATGGCGTTCACCGTGGGCATGACGCTGCCACTGGACAATGCCAGCAGCCCTGCACAAGCCGGTGCCTGGACGGTATTCATGCTGTTTATCGGCTACCTGGTGGCCGCCTTGGGCCCGCTGTGTTTCGGTGCACTGCGCGACCACAGCGGCAACTACAGCCTGGCCTACGCCATGCTGTTTGCCGTGCTGGTCTTCATGCTGTGCCTGACGCCGATGCTCAAACCGGCCCAAACCAACGCCCCCGCGCCCCATGCGGCCGAGGTTGTACGGACTTGAACCAACACTGGGATCTCCTATCATGCTCAGACCGAGACAGGGTTCCAACACCCTTGAATACACCCTCCCCTTTTCGAGAGCGTGATAACCGTGGAGTCCGCCCCTGACGACCTGCATGAGGCCGCGAGCCTGGATTTTGCCTTCGGCCCTTTTCGCGTGGTTCCGGGCAAACGCTTGCTCACGAAAGATGGCGCGGCACTGGATATCGGCGGTCGTGCCCTCGACCTGCTGATCGCCCTACTCGAACGTCCAGGACGCGTGGTGTCCAAGCGTGAACTGATCAGCCTGGTGTGGCCCGACATCATCGTCGAAGAAGGCAGCCTGCGTTTTCACATGACCGGGCTGCGTCGCATTCTGGGCGATGGCGAAGACGGTGCGCGCTATATCAACACCCAAGTCGGCGTTGGCTACGCGTTCGTCGCGCCGATGGAGCGCACTGCCCGACCATTGCCTGCCGCGCACAGCCGCCCTCGAGTGGCCAATGGCGTCGGCCGCCTGCCGCCGCGCCCCAGCCTGATCGGGCGCCACGCCGATGTGGCGCTGGTGATGGAGCGGCTGCGACAGCCCAAGCTGTTCACCATCGTCGGCCCAGGCGGCGTGGGCAAGACCAGCCTGGCCGTGGAAACCGGCCACTGCCACGCAGAGGAAGACGCCGTGCACTTCGTCGACCTGGCCCAGGTCGAGGATGCGGGCTTGGTGCCCATCGCCCTCGCCAGCGCACTGGGTATTGCGGTGCAGGCCGAAGAACCGATGCAGGTGTTACTCGCCCACCTGCGGGCGCAACGGTTGCTGCTGATCATCGACAACTGCGAACACCTGATCGATGCGGTCTGCGCAATCGTTGAGCAGATCCAGGATACGGCCCCGGGCGTGGCCCTCCTCGCCACCAGTCGCGAACCGCTGCGGGCACGTGGCGAGCACGTGTATCGGCTCGACCCGCTGGCCTTTCCCAGCCAGTTGCAGGACTTGAGCGTTGAACAACTGCTGGGATTTCCCGCCGTGCAACTGTTTGTCGAGCGCGTGTACGCCAGCAATGCCGCACTGGCCCTGGCACCCGGCGATGCACGTCTGATTGCCGACATGTGCCAACGCCTGGAAGGCATGGCGCTGCCCATCGAATTGGCGGCGGTGCGTGTGGCGGTGCATGGCGTACACGCCACTCACGCCCTGCTCGGCGAGCGCTTTTCCCTGGGATGGGCCGGCCGCAGGACCGCGCTGCCACGGCATCAGACGCTGCGCGCAATGCTGGACTGGAGTTACGACCTGCTCTCGGCCAATGAACGCCTGGTGTTCGAGCGGCTGGCGGCGTTTGTCGGTCCGTTTGCCCTGGAGGCGGCCTCGCACATTGCCGCCGACGACTGGATCGACCCCGTCAGCGTGGCCGCCACCCTGGATGAGCTAGCCGCCAAGGGCCTGGTCACCGTGAACCGCAGCAACGCCACGACCTCTTACCGCTTACTGGAAATGACCCGCGCCTATGCACGGGAAAAACTCCAAGTGCGGGGCCCATCCGAGGTGCACGCCCTGGCCTTCAGGCACGCGGCCTACCATATGGAGCAGCTCAAGCACCTGGGCGACACCCCTCACGCCATCTTCGCCAGCGCCACGCGGCTGGGCTGCCAGTTGGGCAATATCCGCAGCGCGCTGGAGTGGAGCTTCGGCCCCCAGGGCGATCCCGGCCTGGCTCTGCCGCTGGCGGCAGCGAGTGCGCAACTGTTCCTGCATTTTTCCCTGTTGGTGGAGTGCCGCACCTGGTGCACCCGCGCCACCGAATTGCTGGAACTCGGCTACTTCGGCACGCCCACCGAAATGGAACTGCAGGCCGCCCTGGGCCTGGTGCTGATGTTCACCAAGGGCAATAGCGCCGCCGCAGAAAAAGCCCTGCTACGCGCCCTGGACATTGCCGTGAGCCTTGGCGAGCACCGCTCGCAACTGCGCCTTTTGGGGCGTTTACAGATTTTCTACGAACGCATTGGTGACTTTAAGGCATCCCTGGCCTGGGCCGAACGCGCCGTGGAGATCGGCGCAGTGATCGGCAAGCCGGAAGCCATCGCGGTGGCCGCCTCCCTTGCGGGCATCTGTTATCACTTGCTGGGGGACCAGGCGTTGGCGCGCCACGCGTTGGAAAACTCCCTGCGCAACAGCGTGCCGTCGCAGCGCAGCCTGACCATTCACTATGGCTTCGACCATCGCAACCGCACCGGCCTGGCCCTGGCGCGCACCCTGTGGCTGATGGGCTTTCCCGACCAGGCCAGGCAAGGCGCCCAGCAGGTCGAAACCGAAGCCGCCGCGCTGGACCATGCAACCACTCATTGCATTGCGCTAGTCTGGACCCTGCAGATTTACATCTGGACCGGTGACCTGCACACCGCTGCCGAGCGCCTGCACACCTTCAAGTCCATTGCCGAGGCCAACGCCTTCGGCCCCTATATCGCCGCAGCCATGGGCTTTGGCGCGGCGGTCGCGATCCGCGCAGGCCAGCCCGGCAATGCCGTCGCCGTCCTTGAGGAAACCCTGGCGCGCCTGCACGGCATGCGCTACGAATTGCTGACCACCTCCTTCGAGATCGCCCTGGCCGAGGGCTTGATGCTGGAGGGGCAATTTGAAAAGGCCCTGGCACAAGTGAAGGCGACCATCGAACACTGCCGACACAGTGGCGATACCTTCCCCCTGCCGGAACTGCTGCGTCTCCAGGCCAGCATTCATAAGGCACAAGTGCCCGGCGACAACCAACGGCCTGAGACACTGCTGGAAGAATCCTTGAGCCTGAGTCAGCAGCAAGGCTCACGCAGTTGGGCGTTGCGCAGTGCCATCGACCTGGCCGCGCTGTGGCAGGCGCAAGGTCGCGGCAGTGAGGCCCAGCGTTTGCTGGGCCAACACCGCGAGCAGTTTTCGGAAGGCTTCGACACCCAGGACCTGCGCCTGTTACAGACGCGCCTGGACGATGCTCAACACGCCTGAAGAAGCCTCAGGGCTTGGCCGAAGGGCGCAATGGGCGAAAGGCTTCGCGCAGTTCCTCGCTGAACAGTTGCGGCTGTTCCCAGGCGGCAAAATGCCCGCCTTTGCTGACCTGGCTGTAGTAGGACAGCGAGGGATAAGCGCGCTGGGCCCAGGATTTCGGCGCCTGGTAAATCTCGCGGGGGAACACGGTAATGCCGACCGGAACCTTGATGGTGTCGGTCTTCTGCGCCGCAGCGCTGAAGTTATTGTTGTTGTTCTCCCAATAGAAACGCGAAGACGCCGCACCGCTGTTGGTCAGCCAATACAGGCTGATGTCGTCGAGCATTTCATCACGACTGAGCACACGCTCGGGCTTGCCATCACTGTCGGTCCAGGCGGCGAATTTCTCGTACATCCAGGCGGCCGTACCGGCCGGCGAGTCGGCCAGCAGATAGCCGATGGTTTGTGGGCGAGTGACCATCATCGCGCCATACGCCGCGTTGCGCCCAAAGAAAGTACTCAACGCGTTGTAGGCTGTGCGCTCAGGTTCGGTGAGGTTAGCGGGCGCCGGTTCGCCACTGTTGATCGGTTTGACCAGTTCAGGCGGCACGGTGGCCGGCATATTCAGGTGAATGCCGAGCAAACCGGGGGGCGCCAGGCGGCCCAGCGCGTCGGAGATCACCGAGCCATGGTCGCCGCCCTGGGACACGTAATGGCTGTAGCCCAGGCGTTTCATCAGCACATCCCAGGCCTTGGCGACCCGGTCCGGGCCCCAGCCTAGCTCGGTGGGCTTGCCGGAAAACCCATGGCCGGGGATCGACGGAATCACCACGTCGAAAGAATCTTCGACCCGGCCCCCATAGGCGACCGGGTCGGTCAGCGGGCCGATGGTCTTGAGGAATTCAAATTGAGAACCCGGCCACCCGTGGGTAAGAATCAACGGCAGCGCGTTCGGATTGCGCGAGCGCACATGAATGAATTGGATGTCGACCCCGTCGATGGTGGTCATGAACTCAGGCAGCGCATTGAGCTTGGCCTCGGCCTTGCGCCAGTCGTAGCCATTGCCCCAGTACTTGACCAGTGCCTGTACCTGCGCCAATTGCACGCCCTGGGAGGTGTCGTTGACGGTTTCCTGGTCGGGCCAGCGGGTGGCGGCGATGCGTTTATGCAGGTCGGTCAGTTGGGCTTCATCAACGTGAATGCGGTAAGGACGGATGGCGTCGGTGGCCGCCCACGCGGCCTGGCTGCCGGCGAGCAGCGCCAGGCCAAGCAACGAGGCCCGGCAGCGAAGCCGCAGGTAATGGGACGAAGCTGCAAGCATGATGAATCTCCTGTCGTGGCACTGCGCCCTGGTGGCCCGTGCAAGACCGATCAGACCATCGGCGTTTGCCACGCACGATTGCACGTAGGTGTCGGTCGATACCTTTGTATGACTTGCCAGCAGAGGCGCCCGATGCTGCCATCCACCCTCGATAAACAAAGGACCCAACGCCAATGAGTGGGCAGGCAATCAGTGCGGCAACACCGGGCATTGCGACACGGCGCGCTGCGTGGACCGTGGTGGGGCTGTGCTTGCTGTTCAATGTGATCGATGGCCTGGACGCCATGGCCATGGCATTCACCGCCAGCCGCGTCGCGGCGCAGTGGTCATTGAGCGCGGCGCAAATCGGCCTGCTGCTCAGCGCCAGCCTGGTAGGCATGGCCTGCGGCTCGCTGGGGGCTGCGCCGATGGCCAACCGGCATGGACGCCGCCGGGTGTTGCTGGCGAGCCTGATGCTCAGCGGCGTGACCATGGTGCTGTGTTTCTGGAGCCAGAGTTATTGCACGTTGCTGTGCCTGCGCTTGCTCACGGGAATCGGCGTAGGCGCGGTGTTGGTGGGCGCCAATGTCCTGACCCACGACCATGCACCGTCCACCCGTCGCAGCCTGGCAATTGCCTTGCAATCGGTGGCCTTTGCGCTGGGCGCCACCTTGGGTGGGGTGCTGGCCCATCTGCTGAATGACGGGCTCGGTTGGCGTTATGTGTTCCTGGCAGGGGGCGGCCTGACGCTGTTGGTCGGCGTGGCCGGCGTGCTGTGGTTGCGCGAATCCGCGTCGCAGGTGGCGCTGGCGGCCGAGCGGCCAGGCCAAGGTTATCGCGGCCTATTCAGCCATGGACGCTGGGCATCGACCTGCGCCTTGGCCTGCGTATGCTTTTTGCTGATGTTCGGGTTTTATTTTGTAATGAGCTGGACCCCCATGCTGCTGACCCATAGCGGTTTTTCCGCACGCCACGGCATCACCGGCGGCATGTTGCTCACGGTTGGTGGCATGTTCGGTGCGCTGCTGTTGGGCTTGGGTGCAAATCGCTGGGGCTGCAACCGGTTGCTGTGCATGTGCCTGCTGCTCAATGCCGTGCTGATGCTGCTGATGGTGACGGCCACGCGCGTACCGCTGCTGGCGATTGCCACGGGGTTCACGGCCGGCCTGTTGCTCTATGCCGCCATTGCCGCGCTGTTTGTGCTCGCGCCCCAGGCGTTCGACAGCGCCGAACGTACGCGCGGCGTGGGCCTGGTGCTGGCCACGGGAAGGCTGGGGGCAATTGTGTCGCCCACATTCGCCGGTGTACTGCTCGACGCCCAATGGCGTCCCCAGGATCTGTTTACCTTCTATGCGAGCAGCCAATTGCTGGCTGCCCTGCTGATCTGGCGCCGCCGCCAGCCTAGGCGTGAGGCAGGATAATCAGCTTGCCGGTGCTGCGGCGTGACTCGATATCCCGATGCGCCTGGTGCGCCTGCGCCAATGAATAATGCTGGCCGATGTTCACCTTGAGCCTTCCAGTGCTCACCCAGGTGAACAACTGCTGCGCGCGGGCCAGCAAGGTCTCGCGGTTGCGCACATGGTGCATCACCACCGGGTAGGTCAGCTTGACGCTGCGCGGGATGGAAAAGATATCGATCGGCGCAATCGGGTCCATGAACGGGCCGAACAGGGCCAAGGTGCCGAAGTAATCCAGCAGATTGAGTGACTCGCTGAAACCTTCATTTCCGGTGCCGTCATACACCACATTTACCGCGTGCTTGCCCACCAGGCGTTCGACCTGGCCGGCGATATGCCCGGCGTGCCCGATCACCACGTAATCGGCGCCGGCCGCCAATACGCTGTCAACCTTGTCGGCATGGGAAACCCGGCCAATCGCCTGGCCGCCGAGCAGCTTGACCATCTGCGTCAGCATCAGCCCCACGCCCCCCGCCGCAGCGTGGATAAACGCCACGTCGCCCTTCTGGATGGCATGCACGTCAAACACCAGGTTGCTCGCGGTAAGGCCTTGCATCATCAGGCCGGCGGCGGTTTCGAAGCCGATGTCATCGGGCAACGGCACCAATTGGCTGACCGGGGCGATGACCTGTTGCGCATAGCTGCCAGGCACGTAATACCAGGCCACCCGATCACCGGGTGCTACCTCAGTCACCTGCGGCCCGACGGCCAGCACCACGCCTGCGCCTTCTGCGCCCAGCGTCAGCGGCAACGAGCTGGCGGCGCCGAGGCCTCGGCGCGCGCCGGTATCCATGAAATTCACCCCGGCGGCCATGACCTGGACCAGTGCCTGCCCAGGCCCCGGCCGGGCCAGTGAAACCTCTTGCACGGCCAAGACTTCGGGGCCGCCAAATGCGTTGATCATCACCGCTTTCATCGTGTTCACAGCCTTCAACATCCGTCAGCGTCGGATGACGCCAAACCTGCCGCCATGCTGTGCAGCGCGTGTATCTGCGACATGTCGGCAAAGCGGCGGGTTTGAATGGCTGTGTAACGTCAGCCGCGCTGGATACAGTGGCTTACCTTCACACCAGGTTGAGCACCACATCGATGTTGCCACGCACCGCCTTGGAGTACGGGCATGTCTGGTGGGCACCTTCAATCAGCGCCAGCGCCACATTCCGCTCCAAGCCTGGCAGGCTGACGTTCAAGCGTGCCCGCAGGAAGTAAGCATCGCCCTCCATGCACAGGTCGACTTCAGCATCGATGGCCACATCAGCCGGCAGCTCGACCTTCAATTTGCGCGCCGCCAAACCCAGGGCGCCGTTGAAACAGGCCGACCAGCCGGACGCAAACAATTGCTCGGGGTTGGTGCCGGTGCCTTTGGAGCCCGGTGGGGAATGGAGAATGTCCAGGCGCCCATCGTCGCTTCGCGAGGTGCCTCCATCGCGGGCACCGGTGGTGTGGACTTTGGCGGTGTAGAGTACTTGTTTGGCGGTCATGGCAGAGCTCCGGGAAATTGAGGAAAGCGCACTCGGGATGCGCGGCTCAATCAAAACAGAACCCGTGCCCGCCATCGATAACACGATGGTATCGTTTGCCTGCCCGCCAGCGTGGGCATGCGACACCTAAGTATGATGGGCGAACTGCCGCCCACAGGGCATTCTCTGCGCACGGCGCCTGTCACTAGAGAACCGGTATGTCGAATGAATTCGATCGCGTCGTCGATGCACTGCCTGGGGTGGCCTTCACCGCCCTGGCGGACGGCAGCGTCGACTACGTCAACCAAGGCTGGTGCGCCTACACCGGACGCAGTGCCAGCGCAGCCATCGGCTGCGGTTGGCAGGCGGCCGTGCATCCGGACGACCTGCAGACCACGCTCAACGCCTGGCGCGAGGCGGTACGCAGTGGCGAGCCCTATCGCAAGGAACTGCGCCTGCGCCAGGCGGACGGTGCCTACCGCTGGTTTGTCAGTGACGGCAAGCCGATGCGCGACAGCCAGGGCCGGATCCTGCGCTGGTGGGTGATCAGCGTGGACATCAACGAGCAAAAGCGCGACAAAGCCTTGATCGCCCATGCACTGGCCGAAGTCAGCGCCTCGGAAGACCGCCTCAGCAACATCATCAACGCTATTCCAGGGTTTGTCTGGAGCGCGGCGCCCGACGGCAGTGTCGGCTTCGTCAACCAGCGCTGGTGCGACTACACCGGCATGAGCCTGGACGAAGCGCGCGGCGATGGTTGGGCGCGCTCGGTCCACCCCGACGACGCCGAGCAACTGGCCCACTATTGGGGCGCCCTGCTGCAGTCGGGCGAAGCCGGAGAGTACGAGGCGCGGTTGCGCCGCTTCGACGGCGACTACCGCTGGTTCCTGGTGCGCGCGGTACCGCAACGCGATGCGTGGGGCGTGGTGCTGCGCTGGTACGGCGAGAACACCGATATCGAAGACCGCAAGCGCGCCGAAATGCTCGCGGCGAGCATCGCCATCGAACGCCGGTTATCCGAAGAAACCCTGAGCAAGGCGCGCTCGGAGCTGGCGCACCTGGCACGTGTGGCGAGCCTGAGCACCGTCACCGCCTCGATTGCCCACGAAGTCAATCAGCCGCTGGCCGGCATCATCACCAATGCCAGCACCTGCCTGCGCATGTTGGGCGCCGACCCGCCGAATGTCAGCGGTGCCCTGGAGACCGCACGGCGTACCATTCGCGATGGCAACCGCGCCGCCGAGGTGATCAATCGCCTGCGCGCGCTCTTTTCGAAGAAATGCATCACCCTCGAACCAGTCGATTTGAACGAGGCGGCACAGGAGGTCATCGCCATGCTGCTGGGCGAGTTGCAACGCAATGACGTGAAGCTGATCCCGGCATTTGCCGATGCCCTGCCCACCGTCAAGGCCGACCGCGTGCAGCTGCAACAAGTGATCCTCAACCTGATCCTCAATGCCACCGAGGCGATGAACACCATGACGGGTGGTTCGCGGCACCTGCATGTCACCACCGGGCTGGACGAACACCAGGGCGTCTACCTTGCCGTGAAGGACAACGGCAATGGTTTCGACCCGCAGGATGCCGAGCGCCTGTTCCAGGCGTTCTACACCACCAAGACCACCGGCATGGGCATTGGGCTGTCCATCAGTCGCTCCATTATCGAGCGCCACGATGGCGTGTTGTGGGCCACCGCCCATGACGGCCCCGGAGCCACTTTCCAATTTGCCCTGCCGAGCATGACCGACCAGGATGCCGACTCGACCAAGGAGGGAATCTGATGGAACAGCCTGTTCTTATTGCGGTTGTCGATGATGACGAATCGGTGCGCGAATCCCTGCCGGACCTGCTCCGGGAGTTCGGTTTTGCGGTCGAAGCGTTTTCCTCGGCGCCAGCGTTCCTGGCATCGCCCCATGTGGCGGGCACGCGCTGCCTGATCCTCGATGTGGCGATGCCAGGTATGTCCGGCCCGGAAATGCACGCCACCCTCCAACTGCGCGGCCATGCCATTCCGGTGATTTTTATCACTGCCCATGGCGATACCGGCGACCGGCTGAAACTGATGCGCACCGGCGTGGTGGACTGCCTGATGAAGCCGTTCAGCGAAGCGCAATTGCTCAAAGCGCTGAGCGCGGCCTTTCCAGTCGACTGAACCGCTCCGGCAGGGAGCTATCTTGAAGGAGCTATCATGATGTATTCGACTCACCCCAGTGCCCATGCACGCAGAGCCGCGCCGATGACCGACACCCAGCCGATCGTATTCGTTGTCGATGACGATGTTTCCGTGCGCGAATCCCTGGAGCTGCTGATCCGGTTCGCCCAGTGGCAGCCCCGGCTGTTCGAATCGGCCCAGGCGTTTCTGAGCCAGCCGCGTACAGACGTGCCCACCTGCCTGGTGCTGGACATCAACCTGCCCGACCTCAACGGCCTGGACCTGCAAGCCGCCATCGCCAACGAACGCCCGGACACACCGATCATTTTCATCACCGGCTACGGCGATATCCCTTTGACGGTGCGCGCCATGAAGGCGGGGGCGGTAGAGTTCCTGACCAAGCCGTTCAATGATGATGTGCTGTTGACCGCGATTGCCGGTGCCCTCGAAAAGAGCCGCACCCTGCTGGACCAACAGGATCAATTGCGTGTCCTGCGGGCGGCCTACGCCACCCTGACGCCACGGGAGCAGGAGGTGATGACAAGGGTCGTCGCGGGGCATATGAACAAAGTCATTGCCAGCGACCTGGCGATCAGCGAGATCACGGTCAAGGCCCATCGGGGCAAGGCAATGCGCAAAATGAAGGCCCGCTCGTTGCCGGACCTGGTCAAGATGGCGGCTTTGCTGGCAAAGCCGCTGCATTGAGTCACTGAGGGGCCTTCGCCTCGTTCAACAGCGTCTGGATCATCTGCTCCTGCGCCTCATAACGACCTTCGCCAAAATGGGTGTAACGCACTTGCCCCTTGGCGTCGACCAGGTAATGGGCGGGCCAGTACTGGTTGTCGAAGTTGCGCCAGATCGCGTAGTTGTTGTCGATGGCCACCGGGTAGGTGATACCCAGCTTGCGCACCTGGTCCTTGACGTTGCCGATGATGCGCTCGTAACCGTATTCCGGGGTGTGGACGCCGATCACCACCAAGCCGTCCTTCTCGTATTTCTTCGCCCATTGCTTCACATACGGCAGCGTGTGCTGGCAGTTGATGCAGTCATAGGTCCAGAAATCCACCAGCACCACTTTGCCTTTCAAGGACTCGCGGGTGAGTTCCGGTGAGTTGAGCCACTCGACCGCGCCGGCCAGCGACGGCATGGCGCCTTGGGCATTGTCCTGGGCCGGGTCGGCCTTGACCTTGCTCACCACGTAATCCACCACCTTGGGCACGTTTTCCAGCACGCCTTTTTCCAGGCTGCTGACCCCTTCGGACGAAGTGCCTGCCAGCAGGGTCTTGTCCGCTCCGGTGGAAATCACCACCGCCGCCGCCAGCACCGCCACCCCAGCCCCACGGCGCAGCCAGCCAGTCACCGGAATGGACGCCTTGAGTCGATTGACCAGGCCACGCCCGGCAAAAATCAGCGCGCCCAGGGACAAGGCGCTGCCCAGGCCGTAGGCCACCAGCAACAGGCTGGTCTGCGCATTGGCGCCTTGCAGCATCGCGCTGGTCAGGATCACTCCCAGGATCGGCCCCGCGCACGGCGCCCACAGCAGGCCTGTGGCGACGCCGATCATCAACGACTTCAGCGGACCGGACAGCGTGCGGCTGTCAGGATCGATACGGTTGCCCAACAACACGAAGGGCCGCGCCAGCCAGCCACCGACCCGCGCCGAGATCAGCGACAGCGCAAACAGACCCATCACGATCAGTGCCACATGGCGGCCGGTGTTATTGGCCTGTATCACCCATTCGGTGCTGACCACGGCCAGGCTGGAAATCAGCGCGAAGGTCAGGACCATGCCGCCGAGGGTCAACAGGATCGAACGGCGGGTGCGGTCGACGCCGGCGAACAGAAACGGCACCACCGGCAGGATACAGGGGCTGAGGACGGTCAGGATGCCGCCCAGGAATGCGATGAGTAGCATGGTGTTTACCTTATCGAGTGGGGAGACGGTGTCACGCCGTCTGGTGGTCCAGCGCCTGGCCGAGCGGTGTGCGGCGGCTGCCGTCCTCTACCAGCAGGTCATGGCCGGCGGCATGTTGCACCGGCGTCAGTTGGAAGCAGGTGCTGGCGGCGCAGCTGCTTTTCTCCACGGCGGCGTTGGCGTGCATGGCCGTGCCGGCAAGGGCAAAGGCGGTGGCGGTCAAAAAGCGGGTCAGGTGGTTCATGGCAGTCTTCCTGTGGCAAACAATGGGAGGGGACAGCGGGACTCAGTTATCGCCGACGCAACCGTCGCCGAACTTGAGGTAATCGAGCACCTGGGTCTTGTCGTGGGAGTCCAGGTAGGTCATGCGCGCATTCACCACGCCGCAGGTGGACTTGGAGTCCTGGCTCATCGATACCACTTGCTTGATGTCCAGGTGCGTGCCGTAGTTGTAGGTCTGAGCGGTAACGGCGGCTTCGGCGCGGGCCGACAAGGTGCAGATGTTCAGGGCGGCAAACAGGCAGGCGGCGTAGATGGCTTTGGTGTTCATGGTGGTTGACTCCAGGTTCTCAGGGTTGGAGGCGGTGTGCCTCGTTGGAATCAATTAAAAGCCCCTGAGGTATCGCGCCTGTGTCGGAAAACCGCGCGGATAAATCGATACGTATCCACAGCCCCTGCCGATACACAGCGATACAAAAAGCCCAAAGGACGACCTGGATCAATAAACCGCCCTCGCCGCTCGGCTACCTTCGCGACCTTTTGCGACCCGTGCCCATGCCCCCCATCCTCGCTCCCGAACTGCTCGCCCCCGCCGGCACCCTGAAAAACATGCGCTACGCCTTTGCCTACGGCGCCGATGCGGTCTACGCCGGCCAGCCGCGCTACAGCCTGCGGGTGCGCAACAACGAATTCGACCACGCCAACCTGGCCCTTGGCATCCAGGAAGCCCACGCCCTGGGCAAGCGCTTTTATGTAGTGGTGAACATCGCGCCGCACAACGCCAAGTTGAAGACCTTCCTCAAGGATCTGGCACCGGTGATCGCCATGGGCCCGGACGCGCTGATCATGTCCGACCCTGGGCTGATCATGCTGGTGCGCCGGCATTTCCCCCAGATGCCGATCCATCTGTCGGTGCAAGCCAACACGGTGAACTGGGCCAGCGTGGAGTTCTGGCAACAGCAAGGGATCTGTCGGGTGATCCTGTCGCGGGAATTGTCGCTGGAAGAGATCGACGAGATCCGCCAGCAGGTGCCGGCCATGGAGCTGGAAGTGTTTGTGCACGGTGCCTTGTGCATGGCCTATTCCGGGCGTTGCCTGCTCTCGGGCTACATGAACAAGCGCGACGCCAACCAGGGCACCTGCACCAATGCCTGTCGCTGGAAGTACCAGGCCACCCCGGCGGTGGAAAACGCCACGGGGGATATCGTCCAGCAATATCAGACGACCCTGGGCATTGGCGCGCCCACCGATCAGGTGTTCCTGCTACAGGAAGCCAACCGCCCCGATGAACAGATGCCCGCCTTCGAGGACGAACACGGCACCTACATCATGAACGCCAAGGACCTGCGCGCCGTGCAGCACGTGGAGCGCTTGACCCAGATGGGCGTGCATTCGCTGAAGATCGAAGGCCGCACCAAGTCGCACTTCTACTGCGCGCGCACCACCCAGGTGTATCGCCAGGCCATCGATGATGCGGTGGCCGGTCGCGCCTTCGACCGCACCCTGATGACCGACCTTGAATCCCTGGCCCAACGCGGCTACACCGAAGGTTTCCTGCGCCGCCATGTGCACGATGAATACCAGAACTACCAGAGCGGCAGCTCCGTGTCAGAGCGCCAGCAGTTCGTCGGCGAGCTGACCGGCGAACGCCGGGGCGAGCTGGCCGAGGTCAAGGTGAAAAACCGTTTTGCCGTGGGCAATCACCTGGAATTGATGACCCCTGCCGGCAACTTCCACTTCGACCTGGCCACCTTGCACAACGCCAAAGGCGAAGCCATCGACGTCGCGCCGGGGGATGGGCACACCGTGTATGTGCCGCTCCCGGCGCAGATGGACCTGCGCTTTGGCTTGCTGATGCGCGACCTCTAACGCGTCGCCGCGCAGAACCGGTGGATCGCCGCGCAGGCCTGGCGCAACGAATCGTCATCCAGGGCATAGGCGATGCGCAGGTACGGCGCCAGGCCGAAGGCGCTACCGTGCACCACGGCCACGTTGGCTTCGTCGAGCAAGGCGTGGGCGACGTCCTCGTCAGTCTCAAGCAACCTGCCAGCGGCCGAGGTGCGTCCCAGTAGGCCAGCGCAAGAAGCAAAGGCGTAGAACGCGCCGCTCGGGCTGATGCATGCCAAGCCAGGCGTGGCGTTGAGCAAGGACACGACCAGGTCGCGGCGCCTCTGGAAGACCGCCCGTGATTGGCGGATAAAGTCCTGTGGCCCGTTCAAGGCAGCAATGGCGGCATGCTGGGAAATCGCGCTGGCCCCCGAGGTCTGCTGGCCCTGGAGTTTTTCCATGGCCTCCAGCAGCCAGCGCGGGCCGGTGGCGAAGCCGATGCGCCAGCCGGTCATGGCGTAGGCCTTGGAGACGCCGTTCATGGTCAGCACCCGAGGCGCCAAACGCGGCTCTACCTGGGCCAAGGTGTGGAAGGCCTGGCCGTCGAACAGCAGATGCTCGTAGATATCATCCGCCAGCACCATCACATGGGGATGCTTGAGCAACACGTCGGCCAGCGCCTGCAATTGCGGGCGACTGTAGACGGCGCCCGTCGGGTTGGACGGGGAGTTGAGGATCAGCCAGCGGGTGCTGGGGTTGATCGCCTGGTCGAGCGCGGCCGGGGTCAGTTTGAAGCCGTCCTCGGCGCTGCACGGCACAATCCTCGACGTGCCGCCACACAGCTCGACCATCTCCGGGTAGCTGACCCAGTATGGCGCGGGCACGATCACTTCGTCGCCTTCGTTGAGGGTGGCGGCGAGTGCGTTGTAGATCACATGCTTGCCGCCGTTGCTGACAAGGGTGTCTTGCCAGGTCACCTCCAGGCCGTTTTCGCGACGGAACTTCTCCGCCACCGCTTCGCGCAGGGCCCGCACGCCAGCGACCTGGGTGTAGCGCGTAAGGCCATTGCGGATCGCTTCGATGCCGGCCCGGCGAATGTGCTCCGGCGTATCGAAGTCTGGCTCGCCAGCGCACAACGAGATAATGGTTTCGCCTTCGGCCCGGCGCGCGGCGACGCGGTCGATGATGCGGTAGGTGGCGGACGGTTGCGCCTGGGCCAGGCGCTTGTTCAGGGTATTCATGAGCCCTTCCTCTGCAAGGTGTGATAACCCAGGGATTCACGGGCCTGCTTCAGCGTCTTGCCCGCCTCGATCTGCGCGCGGATCTGCGATTCCACCGTTTCGATCTGCCGTGCCACCTGCGCCACCTCAGCGGCACGGGCGCGGGGCACCACCAGTACGCCATTGGCGTCGGCAACTACGATGTCCCGGGCGCACACGCGGGTTTCGCTGATTGCCACCGGCTGGTTCACCGACAGCACTTCGACGCGGTCCTTGCCGGTGCGCATGTAGCGGCCGCGGGTGAACAACGGATAGCCATCGCCCAGGGCTTTGCTGACGTCACGGCACACGCCGTCGATCACCGTGGCGGCTATCCCGCGCGCGCCGGCGTACTGGGTCATGATGTCGCCCCACACCGTGCAATCGGTGCGCCCGGCGTTGGCGATGACCACCACATCCCCTGGCAGCACGTCTTCGATAAAGTCGCCCACCGAGCCCGGTGGCGTGTTGGCCGGCACGTATTGCACGGTAAATGCCGGGCCCACGACGGTGCCACGGTAGTTATCCAGCGGCGCAATGCCCAGGCATTGGCCGGGGATGCCCAGCTTGTCCATGGCATCCGAGACGCCAGGGGTGTCCAGCCCTTCGAACAGGGCGACCAACTGTTGATCGTTCATCGGGCAGACTCCACGCGGATGGCTTCGAATTGGCTGTCGTGCATCACGTCGGCGACCGAGCGGCCGCTGCGCACGGCGTCGACCATGCCGGCTTCACGGGCGGCGATGCGCTCGCCCAGGTCGAGCACTTGCTCGATCACCGCAGCCGGGATAAACACCGTGCCGCAGCGGTCGGCGATCACGAAGTCATCTTGCGCGACGTCAACACCGCCTACGTTGAGGGTGACGCCGGAGTCCACCTGCACCACACGGTTACGCGCGCTGATCATGGTCACGCCACGGCCGTACACCGGATAACCAATGGACGCGCTGCCGTCGATGTCACGGCTGAAACCGTCGATCACCGAACCCCGGATATGTTTGGCGACGGCGGCGTTGGCGATGATGTCGCCCCAGCAGGAAATGCCATCGATCCCGCCGGCAATCACCAGCACGCGGTCATCGGTGGTAATCGCGTCGATCACCGGGGAAATCAGGTGCGCCGTGGGCGCGTCATCGGTCTTGGGGGCCAGTTTGACCGTGCTGGCCCGGCCGACCACTTTGGGACAGTCCCACAGCGGCCGGATGCCGACCACCGCGCCCGTCAGTTGCAGGAAATCCAGTGCGTCGGAAACCGTGTTGGTATCGAGTTCAGCCAGGCGCTGAAGCGGGTCGACAAGTGACATAAGATGAGCCCCTGTTGTGGTTGGGGCTCAAGTCTCACTGAGGGGCGGTGATCGGTATATTCGTATTAACGTTAGGCAAACATACGTTTTACCTATGAAAGATCAGATGCGGAACTGGCCGACCAACTGCCCCAGGCGCTGGCCCAGATCCGCCAGGCTGCGAGAGGTCTGGGCGCCCAGTTGGGTCTCATCGGCCACGCTGTCCACCGCCACGGCAATCTGATGCACGCTGCGGTTGATCTCTTCGGCCACGGCGGTCTGCTCCTCGGCGGCGCTGGCAATCTGGGCGTTCATCGAATTGATGGTGCCGATCAACTGGGCCATGGTGTCCAGAGACGCCCCGGCTTCGTTGGCCTGGGCCGAGGTGCCGTCGCCGGCATCGCTGGAACGGCGCATGGCCTCCACCGCCGCCTCGGTGCCTTTTTGCAGGCGATCGATCATGCCCTGGATTTCCTGGGTGCTGGTCTGGGTGCGACTGGCCAGGGCGCGCACTTCATCGGCGACGACCGCAAAACCACGCCCGGCCTCCCCTGCCCGCGCCGCTTCGATGGCGGCGTTGAGCGCCAGCAGGTTGGTCTGCTCGGCGATAGAACGGATCACGCTGAGCACACTGACGATGGAGGACACGTCCTGCTGCAGGCTGTCGAGGGACACACCGCTGTTACGGATGTCGTTTACCAGCGCATGGATCTGCGCAATGCTGCCGTCCACCACACGCTTGGCGGCCTGCCCTTCGGCGTCGGTCTGTTGGGCCGCGACCGAGGCACCCTGGGCACTGCGCGCCACTTCTTGCGCAGCCGATGACATCTCATTGATCGCGGTGGCGACCTGATCGGTCTCGTGGCGCTGGCGTTCCATGGCTTGTTCGGAACGCTGGGCCTGGTCGGAGACCTGGCTGACCAGCCCGGTGAGTTGGCTGGTCATCTCGGTGATCTGGCGCACCAGCCCGTGGATCTTGTCGACAAACCGGTTGAACGCGCCTGCCAAGTCGCCCAGCTCGTCCTGACTGGTGATGGCCAGGCGGCGGGTCAAGTCACCTTCGCCGGCGGCGATGTCGTCGAGGTTGGCTTTCATCAAGTGCAGCGGACGCAGGATGGTATTGGCCAGCAGCATGCCCACGGCCGCGATCACCAACAGCACCACTACCGCCACGCCGAGAATGCTCAGCAGCACGCCCTCCATGCGTTTCTGCACCTTGGCTTCGACCACCGCCACCTGGGCTTCAATGCCGTCCAGGTTCACCGACGTGCCAATGACCATGTCCCATTTCGGCAGGTATTCGGTGTAGCCAAGCTTGGGCACCAGTTCGGTCTGGCCCGGCTGGGTCGAGCTGTATTGCAGGTAGTGGGTGCCGTCCTTGCCGACCTTGACCAGGTCGCGATTGACGTACACGCCATTGGGGTCGCGGTTGTCCTTGAAGCTCTTGCCCACGCCGTCGGGGCTGTTGCCCTTGAACAGGCGGATGGTCTCGGAGTCGTAGCCGAAGAAGTAGCCGTCCTTGCCGTAACTGGTGTTCGACAAGAGCTTGACCACCTGGCCACGCGCGGCGGTGTCGCCGGGTGCGGCCGCGTCGTAGAGCGGCTTGATGGTGGTCATGGCCACTTCGACATAACTTTGCAGCGTGGCCTTGGCGTCATTGAGCAGGCGCTGGCGGGTTTCATCCACCTCGTTGCGCGCCTGCCCCTGCAGGATCCACACGGTGGTCAGGCTGATGACCACGGCGAACAGCAACACCGGCACTACGGCGAGGGACAGTACTTTGGCCTTGAGGCTCAGACGCATGGCTTTTCTCTCTCTTATTAGTGGCGACTGGAGAGGTTATCGGCCGGTTACGCTGAACCTGTAGATCAGAGGGTCATCGCCGCCAGCCAGCCAAAGGCCAGCAACGGAATGTTGTAATGCAGGAACGTCGGCACCACCGTGTCCCATATATGGTGATGCTGACCGTCGACATTCAACCCGGAGGTCGGGCCGAGGGTGGAGTCCGAAGCGGGCGAACCGGCATCACCCAGCGCACCGGCCGTGCCGACGATGCACACGATGGCCACCGGGCTGAAGCCCAGTTGCACGCACAGCGGCACAAAGATCGCGGCCAGGATCGGCACGGTGGAGAACGACGAACCGATGCCCATGGTCACCAACAGGCCCACCAGCAACATCAACAACGCGCCCACGCCACGGTTATGGCCGATGAACGCCGCCGAGGTTTCCACCAGCGAGCGCACGTCGCCCGTGGCCTTGAGCACTTCGGCAAAGCCTGACGAGGCGATCATGATGAAGCCGATCATCGCCATCATCTTCATGCCTTCGGTGAACAGGTCGTCGGTGTCGCGCCAGCGCACGATGCCCGACACCGAGAAGATCAGGAAGCCGGCCAGGGCGCCGATGATCATCGAGTCCAGCCACAGCTGAATGATGAACGCCGAGGCAATCGCCAGGCCGGCCACCAGCAGGGTCAGTGGGTTGTAGTGCACCGCCACTTGCTCGACGCGCTCGATTTTCTCCAGGTCGTACACACGTTTCTTGCGGTAGCTGATAAACACTGCCACCAGCAGGCCCACCACCATGCCCAGCGCCGGCAGGCTCATGGCGTGGGTGACGTTGACCTGGCTGATGTCCACGCCGCTCTTGGCCACGTTGGCCAGCAGGATCTGGTTGAGGAAGATATTGCCAAAGCCCACCGGCAGGAACATGTAGGGCGTGATCAGGCCGAAGGTCATCACGCAGGCGATCAGACGGCGGTCCAGTTGCAGCTTGGTCAGTACGTACAGCAGCGGCGGCACCAGCAACGGAATGAACGCGATATGGATCGGCAGGATGTTCTGCGAGGCAATCGCCACCACCCACAACAGGCCGATCAACAGCCATTTGACGTGATTGCCGCCGCTGGCTTCCTGACGGTCCACCAGCAGCAGCGCCTTGTCAGCCAAGGCATGGGCCAGGCCGGATTTGGCAATCGCCACGGCGAAAGCGCCGAGCAAGGCGTAGGACAATGCCACGGTTGCACCACCGCCCAAGCCGCCGTTGAAGGCTTTGAGCGTGGCGTCGATGCCCAGGCCACCGGTCAAGCCACCCACCAGGGCGCCTACGATGATGGCGATGACCACATGCACGCGGGACAAACTGAGCACCAGCATGGTGCCGACCGCGGCAATGACTGCGTTAATCATGGTTACCTCAAGCAGAAAAACAAAAAAACAGGCATGCCCGCGCCCAGGCGGCCATGGGGTGGCAGCCAGCGTGCAGGCTTGAAGGAGGTCTTATTAGAGGGCGCGCACTTTGCCGGACGCAGGTTCACATGTCAAAAAACGGACCTTTGTAGTGAGCAGCTTTCTGTGGTGAGCGAGCTTGCTCGCGCTGGGCTGCGCAGCGGCCCCAAAAAGGGCGGGAGCGCTACGCACTCCAGCGCGAGCAAGCTCGCTCACCACAGAAACGCCCTCTCCACAAAAGCAGGTTTAAATTGATTGTTTGAATAAAGAAAACTCCAAAACCGCCGATATAGAGCCTCTATGTGTTTTCAGGTAAGGATGTACCTATGTCGCTTAGACAGCTCTCCATTCAATGGAAAATCACCCTGCTCGCCGGCCTCTGCCTGCTGGGAATCGTGACCCTGCTGGTGGGTCTGTCGTTGTATCGCATGGAGCAGAGTTCGCAGCAGGTCAAGGCGTCCAGCATGCAGATGCTGGATGAAGCCGCCCAGGCGCGCATCGAGGCCCAAGGCGAAGTGCAGGCATTGGGCATTCGCCGCCAGTTCATGGACGCCTATCAATACGGTCACGGTTTTTCCCGCCAGGTGCTGTTCTTGCGTGAGCAGGCCGAGAAGCGCTTTCTCGATGCCTTCGACACCCGCGAAGACCTGACCCGCCAGGTCAAGGCCGCGTTGCAGGCCAACCCGGATTTGCTCGGCCTGTCCCTGGTGTTCGAAGCCAATGCCCTGGACGGCAAGGATGAGCTGTTCGCCGGCCAGGCCGAGCTGGGCAGTAACGACAAAGGTCGCTTCGCCTTGTACTGGTCGCAGCCGACACCCGGCAAGCTGGAGTCGATGGCGTTGCCGGAAAGCGACATGTCCGACACCCGCGTCGGCCCCAGCGGTGAAAAGGCCAACGCCTGGTTCACCTGCCCACGCAGCACGCTCAAGCCGTGCGTGATCGAACCGTATTTCTATAGGATCAACGGGCAAAATGTGCTGATGACCAGCATCGTCTTCCCGTTGATGGTCAACGGCAAAGTCATCGCCTCGCTGTCAGTGGACATCAACCTCAACAGCCTGCAGGCCGTGAGCCAACAGGCCAGCCAGAAGCTGTACGACGGCCAGACCCAGGTCAGCATCCTCAGCCCCACCGGTTTGCTCGCCGGCTACAGCCCGGACGCGAGCAAGCTCAGCCAGCGCCTGGACCAAGTTGATACAGCCAACGGCACGCAATTGATCAGCGCCCTGGCCAGCAGCACGCAAATCCGTAGCCTGCGCACCGACCACCAACTGAAGGTACTGGCACCGTTTGCGCCAATCCCGGACGGCAAGCCGTGGGGCGTGTTGCTGGATGTGCCGGAGAAAGTCCTGGTCGGCCCGGCTGAAGCGCTGAAGGCTCAGATGGACGCCGATAACACCAGTGGCACCCTGCTGGAACTGGGCCTTGGCCTGCTGGCTGCGGTGGTCGGCTTGATCCTGGTGTGGTTGATGGCCCGCAGCGTGACCCGCCCGATCCTCGGCGTGGCCCACATGCTCGAAGACATCGCCAGCGGCGAAGGCGACCTGACCCGACGCCTGGCCTACGACAAGCAGGACGAGCTGGGCCAACTGGCTGGCTGGTTCAACCGCTTCCTCGACAAACTGCAACCGATCATTGCCGAGGTGAAACGCTCGGTGCAGGACGCCCGTGGCACAGCCGATCAATCCGCTGCGATTGCCACTGAAACCAGCGCCGGCATGGAGCAGCAATATCGCCAGGTCGACCAGGTGGCCACCGCGTCCCATGAAATGAGCGCCACTGCCCAGGATGTGGCGCGCAGCGCTGCCCAGGCCGCACAAGCCGCCCGCGACGCCGACCAGGCCACCCGTGATGGCCTGAAGGTGATCGACCGCACTACGCGCAATATCGGCGAGTTGGCGGCCGACATGAGCACGGCCATGACCCAGGTCGAAGGCCTGGCCGCCAACAGCGAAAAAATCGGTTCGGTGCTCGAAGTGATTCGCGGCATTGCCGAGCAGACCAACCTGCTGGCCCTCAATGCCGCCATCGAAGCCGCCCGCGCCGGTGAGGCCGGCCGTGGCTTTGCGGTGGTGGCCGACGAAGTGCGCAACCTGGCACGGCGAACCCAGGAGTCAGTAGAAGAAACCCGCCTGGTCATCGAACACCTGCAAAGCGGCACCGAAGAGGTGGTCGGTTCCATGGGCAACAGCTATCGCCAGGCCCAGGGCAGTGTCGAACAGGTGGGGCAAGCCGTGACGGCGCTGCGCCAGATTGGCGATGCGGTGACAGTGATCAGTGACATGAACCTGCAGATCGCCAGCGCCGCCGAAGAACAAAGCGCCGTGGCCGAGGAGATTAACAGCAACGTGGCAACCATTCGCGATGTGACCGAGTCGCTGTCGGAGCAGGCGAATGAATCGGCAAGGGTGAGCCAGGCGTTGAACAGCCTGGCGAATCAGCAGCAGGGGTTGATGGATCAGTTCAGGGTGTGATCAGCCGCTTGTCGAAGCGACAGGCTTATCCCTGGCGCTTCGGCAATTCGATCAGCACTTTGAGCCCGCCCAACTCGCTTTCCTGCAACTGCAGCACCCCGCCCCACACCTCGACGATATCCCGCACGATCCCCAACCCCAGGCCATGACCATGGATCTGTTCATCCAGGCGCGTGCCACGGCTGAACACCTGGTCACGCTGGGTTTCCGGAATGCCGGGGCCATCATCTTCTACCGCCAACAAGTAGCTGTGCTCGGCCTCGGTAACGGTCAAGCGTACCTCGGCATCTGCCCATTTGCAGGCGTTATCCAATAGATTGCCAAGCAACTCCAACAGGTCTTCTCGGTCCCAGGGCAGCTGCAAGCCGGGCGCGGCGTGGGAGCTCAGTTCCAGGTGTTCGCCGTGGATCATGTTGAGGGTAGCGAGTAGGCCGGGCAGTTCTTTTTCGCAGTCGAACAGCGCGCCCGGCAGGGTTTCCCCGGCCAGGCGCGCACGGTTGAGCTCGCGGTTGAGGCGGTGCTGCACCTGCTCAAGGTGATCGCGCAACAGCTTGCCCAGCTCGGGATGATCCTTCAGCGCGTCGCTCGAAGCGGCGCTCAACAGCACCGCCAGCGGGGTCTTGAGGGCGTGGCCGAGGTTGCCCAGGGCATTGCGTGAACGCTTGAGGCTGTCTTCGGTGTGAGCCAGCAGGTGGTTGATCTGCGCCACCAGCGGCTCCAGTTCCAGTGGCACCTGGGTGTCGAGCTGTGAGCGCTGGCCCTGTTGCAGCTGGGCGATCTGGTTACGCGCGGTTTCCAGCGGGCGCAAGGCGCGGCGCACGGTGATCCGTTGCAGGATCAGCACCAGCAGCAACGCCGCCAACCCCAACACCAGACCGATCTGACGCATCAGGCGAAAGCTTTCCCGCACCGGCGTGTAGTCCTGCGCCACGCTGATGGAGATTGACTGGCCGAAGCGTTTGTAATCCTCGCGCAACACCAACAGTTGCTGGCCTTCCGGCCCCAGTTGCAGGTTGCCCTTGAGTCCCGCCTCGGGAAGATGCGGCAGGTCCTGGTCCCACAACGAGCGGGAGCGCCAGTGCTTATCGGCAAAATCGATACGGAAATAGTGCCCCGAAAACGGCCGTTGATAGGCCGGCGACAGGCGTTTCTCGTGCAATTGCAAACCTTCAGGGCCACGTACCAACGCCACCAACAAGCTCTCGCTGTCGTTGCGCAAGCCGGCTTCCAGATAGCGCTGCAACCCTGTTTCGAACAACCACAGGCTGGTTTGCGCCAGCGCTACGCCGACGACCACCATCACGCTGACCAGGCCCAGGCTCAGGCGCCGCTGGATTGACCTCATGCGCCGCTGGCGCCAAACCGGTAACCCTGGCCGCGCCGGGTCTCGATCACACTGCGGCCCAGCTTGCGACGCAGGTGGTTGACGTGGACTTCCAGCACATTGGAGTCGCGCTCGGTTTCGCCGTCATACAGATGCTCGGCCAGGTGGCTTTTCGACAGGATCTGTTCGGGGTGCAACATGAAATAACGCAGCAGGCGGAATTCGGCGGCGGTCAGTTGGATCTCCGCGCCATCGCGCAGCACGCACTGACGGCCTTCATCCAGATGCAGGCCGGCGGCCTGCAGGGTCGGTTGATTCGCATGACCGTGGGAGCGGCGCAACAGCGCCTGGATGCGCAGGTGCAGTTCCTCGGGGTGAAAGGGTTTACTCAGGTAATCATCGGCGCCAGCCTTAAGCCCTTCGATGCGCTCGGCCCAGGAATCGCGAGCCGTGAGGACCAGCACCGGGATGGCCAGCGCGGCGGCACGCCATTGCGCCAGTACCTCAAGCCCAGGCAAACCCGGCAGGCCCAGGTCAAGAATGATCAGGTCATAGGGTTCGCTACGCCCCTGGTACGCGGCGTCGCGACCATCGGCGAGCCAATCGACGGCATAACCCTGGCGTTGCAGCCCGGCCAGCAGTTCATCGGCCAGGGGAACGTTGTCTTCCACCAAAAGCAGGCGCATCAGTCTTCCTCGTCTTTGATCAGCACACCCGTGGATGCGTCCAGCTTGATCTCGCGCACCACGCCGTCGGCGGTGACCAGTTCCACTTCATAGGCATATTTACCGTGCTTTTTTTCAAGCTCGGCCTCCAGCAGACGCGAGCCAGGGTGACGCCCCATGGCCTGCTCCAGCAACTGCTCCAACGGCAAGATGATCCCCTGCTGGCGCAGTGCCAAGGCCTCGTCCTGATCAAGATTGCGGGCAGCCAGACTTGAGCAAAAAACCAGGAGCACCAACGCCACTCGACTGCCGGTGTTTAAATTTACCTTCATTACGTTTCCTGATGATTCTTGAGAACCTGCCCAGTGAGCGCGTCCAATTCAATCTCCCACTCGATGCCGTTGGTGTCTTCCAGTTCAACTTGGTAAAGGTACTTGCCGTACTCTTCGTCCAGGTCGGTATCCAGCAGCGTCGAGCCTGGATGCAGGGCCAAGGCCGTGGCTTCCAATTGATCAAAGGCGACAATAGTAACAGTGGCAGGCACTTTCAGTGGCTTGTCGGGGTCCACGGCTCGGGCCTGGGTCGCCGTGAGAGCGATGATACCGGCGGCGACCAGCACTGTGAGGCGCTTCATGGAGAGTCTCCGTTTCAAGATTTTTCCTACGTCCGCCACCGTACCGTCTGCAACTTAACTGAAACTGAATTGCCACCATGGCAATTTCCCACAAGCCTCTTCACCCATCGCCGTGAGAGATTTCCTATACTGCCCCGCTCGTTGCATGAGAGACCGGAATGACAGCCATCCACATCAAGTTTCCCGCCCTGACCCTCAAGGCCGGCAAACGCGCCTTTGCCCGCATTCGCGAGCAAGGCCTCACGCCGGCCGACGTCGGCATCCTGCCCGGCGCGGCCGGCGGCCCCAAGGCATTGGGTATCCAGGGCCTGGACCTGGCGCTGTTCGGTGAATGGCTACCCCGCGCGCCACGGGAACGGGCGCTGGTCGGCGCGTCCATCGGCTCCTGGCGGTTTGCCAGCGCATGCCTGCCCGACCCGGTGCAAGGCCTGCTGGACCTCGGTCGCCTGTACAACGAACAAAGCTTTGCCAAGGGCGTGACCATGGCCGAGGTCAGCCAGAGCTGCCAGCGCATGCTCGACGACCTGCTGGCCGGTCGCGATGCGCGGGTGCTGGACAACCCTAGCTATCGCCTGAACATCATGGTGGTCAAGAGCCACGGCCTGCTCGCTGATGACCACCGTGGGCGCCTGGGACTCGGCCTGTCGTCGGTGATCGCCGATAACCTGCGCGGCCGCGCGCGGCTGTCGCGGCACTTTGAACGGCTGATCATCCATGACCCACGACAGGCGCCACCGGTGCATCCCCTAAAGGATTTTCCATCGCGCTTCCTGCCCCTGGAACTGGGCAACCTGCGCCAGGCCCTGCTGGCCTCGGGCTCCATCCCCATGGTGATGCAAGGCGTGCGCGACCTGCCGGGTGCAGGCGCCGGCACCTACCGCGACGGCGGCCTATTGGACTATCACCTCGACCTGCCCTACCACGGCGACGACATCGTGCTGTACCCGCACTTCACGGACCGGGTCATCCCCGGCTGGTTCGACAAGGGCCTGCCATGGCGGCGCAGCAGCCCACAGGGTTTGCAGGATGTATTGCTGCTGGCGCCTTCCAAGGACTACCTCGCCCGCCTGCCCCACGGCAAACTCCCGGACCGCAGCGACTTCAAGCGCTTCATGGGCGACGACCCAAGCCGTAACAAGTACTGGCAGACCGCGATGAGCGAGAGCCAGCGGCTGGGCGATGAGTTTCTGCAACTGGCGGATAACGGCCGATTGGGCGAGCGGCTACTGGCCCTGTAGCCGCTGGCCACATGCAACCTATAATTCGCCAGCAAGCCGATGCCTACAGAGGGACGGTATGCGCGGCAAGGGCTCAAGCTGTTAAACTCGCCGCCTGCCAGATACCTGACCGAGCTGAAAACACTGTGGAAATCTTCAAAGAATTTACCTTCGAGTCCGCCCACCGCCTGCCCCACGTACCGGAAGGCCACAAATGCGGGCGCCTGCATGGGCATTCGTTCAAGGTGGCGATCCACCTGAGCGGCGACCTGGATCCCCATACCGGCTGGATTCGCGACTTCTCGGAGATCAAGGCGATTTTCAAGCCGCTCTATGAACGCCTCGACCACAACTACCTCAATGACATCCCAGGCCTGGAAAACCCCACCAGCGAAGTGCTGGCCAAGTGGATCTGGAACGAGTTGAAGCCCCTGCTGCCTGAGCTCAGTGCGATTCGTATCCACGAAACCTGCACCAGCGGTTGCATCTATCGCGGCGAGTAAACGTGCGATGTGAAAAAACCACCCTGCGCGGTGGTTTTTTTGTACCTGCCTCCCTTACAGTCGTGGCTTCCTGCCCGCAAGGAGCCCACTGCAATGATGCGCCCCGCCACTGCTGATGATGTTGCTGCCATTGAGGCTATCGCCCAGGCCGCCTACTCGCCGTACATCGAACGGATCGGCCGCAAGCCCGGCCCGATGCTGGAGGATTACCGCCAGTGGGTGCAGGCCGGTGGCGTACATGTGCTGGAAAATGCTGGGAGCGTTCAGGGTTTTATTATCCTGCTGGATGATGGCAACGCGCTGTTGCTGGATAACCTGGCGGTCGCCCCAGAAGCCCAAGGGCTGGGCTTTGGGCGATTGCTGATGGACTTTGCCGAGCACCAGGCGCTCGATGCCGGCTTCATGGCCATTCGGCTGTACACCAACGAAGCCATTACCGAGAACATTACGCTGTACACCCGTCGAGGCTATGTCGAGACCCACCGGGCCGAAGAACACGGCCTGCGCCGGGTGTACATGCTCAAACAACTCGCGGAGTAACCCATGGAAAACACTTGGCTGGCCCAGGCCAAACGCTTGCAGGCGCTGGCGTCCACGGGGCTGCACTTTTGCACCGATGATTTCGAGCGCGAGCGCTTGGAAGAAATTGCCGAGATTGCCCACACCATGCTCGCGCAATTGGGCAATGTGCCCTTGGAGCGCATCACCGGGTTGGTTACGGACTTCGCCAAACGCTACTCGACGCCAATGATCGATGTGCGCGGTGCGGTCATCCAAGGCGATCGGATTCTGTTGGTTCGGGAGTTGACCGACGGCTGCTGGGCGCTGCCGGGTGGTTACGCTGATATCGGCTTGTCGGCGGCGGAAAACATCGTCAAGGAGATTCGCGAAGAAGCCGGGCTGACGGTGACCGCGCGGGCCCTGTACAGCGTGACGCACAAGGCCAAGGGCTTGTATCGGCCGGACGTGCGCGATTTCTACAAGCTGTACTTCCTCTGTGAACCCGTAGACCAGTCGGCGCCGATGGCGGGGTTCGAGACCACCGAGGTGGGCTTTTTCCGCCTGGATGAGCTGCCACCACTGTCCCGCGGGCGCACCATCGAAAGTGACCTGGAAGCCGCATTCGCCTTCCATCGTGGCGAGACCACACAGACGCTGTTCGACTGATCCAATTTGTATCACTGCTGCACCGCTTTCGTGCCCGACTGGGCACGGCGAACACTCCGTCCAGCGTTTCTCCCCTGTTTGGCTATAAATAATGTGCACGGTGCACAGCGCCCGCCGTGCGCACATCACTGCCGCCGGTTTGGCACGCGCGGTGCAATAGGCCTGCGTCACTCATTCAGGGAGCAAGCACATGACGCAGCAAGAACCGGGCAACGATTACCCCCTCAGCGAAGTCCCGATGCATGCGCGCAAAGGCCTGGCGTCTACCGCCATGGTGCTGCTGGGCTTTACCTTTTTTACCGCGACCATGTTTGCCGGCGGCAAACTGGGTGTGGCGTTCAGCTTCACCGACATGCTTGGCGTCGTAGCCTTGGGTAACCTGCTGCTGGGTATCTACGCCGCAGGCCTGGGTTACATTGCCTTCAAGAGCGGGCTGAATTCGGTGTTGATGGGGCGCTTCTGCTTTGGCGAAATGGGCAGCAAGCTCAGTGACTTGATCCTCGGTTTCACCCAGATCGGCTGGTACGCCTGGGGCACCGCCACGGCCGCCGTGGTGCTGGGCAAGTATTTCGAGTTGGGCCAGGGCAGCGTCCTTGCGTTGATGGTGCTGTTCGGCCTGGTGTTCTGCGCCACGGCCTACATTGGCTATCGCGGGCTGGAGATCCTGTCCTACATCGCGGTGCCGGCGATGGGTATCCTGCTGTTTCTGTCGATGTGGGTGGCCACGGTCAAAGTCGGCGGGCTGGATGGGCTCCTGGCGGTGGTGCCGACTGGCGAACTGGACTTGTCCACGGCGATCACCCTGGTGTTTGGCACCTTTGTCAGCGGTGCGACCCAGGCCACCAACTGGACGCGTTTTTCGCGCTCGGCCAAGGTGGCGGTGCTGGCCAGCCTGATCGGTTTTTTTATCGGCAACGGCTTGATGGTGCTGATCGGCGCCTACGGTGCCATCGTCTATCAGCAACCGGACGTGGTCGAAGTGTTGCTGCTGCAAGGTTTTGCCATGGCCGCAATGGCCATGTTGCTGCTTAATATCTGGAGCACCCAGGACAACACCATCTACAACTTCGCGGTGGCCGGCTGCAACCTGCTGCGCACCAAGCGGCGCAAGACCGTGACCCTGGCCGGCGCGGTGATCGGCACGCTGCTGGCGTTGCTCGGCATGTACGACATGCTGGTGCCGTATTTGATTCTGCTGGGCACGGTGATTCCACCGATTGGCGGGGTGATCATGGCGGACTTCTTCTATCGCTATCGCGGCCACTACCCGCGCCTGGCGGATGCGCGCCTGCCGGCGTTCAACTGGCCAGGGTTGGTGGCCTATGGGGTGGGCACGGTGCTGGCGTTCAACTCACCTTGGGTCGCACCGTTGGTAGGTATCGTGGCCGCGTCGTTGACCTACATCGTGCTCACCGCCGTACTTCGCGTGCGTGCGCCCTTGGCTGACGCCCAGGCATGAGCCTGACCCTCGCCGATGTGCTGGCCTTGCCGGGCCTGGAGTCCATGCGCCTGCGTGCCGGCGCCGCTGGCCTGGATAATCGCGTGCGTTGGCCGTATGTGGCGGAAAACAGCGGGATCGCCGAGTGGGTGTTGGGGGGTGAGTTGGTGTTCGTCACCGGGATCAATCACCCACGCGACGAAACCAACCTGCTGCAACTGCTGGAGGAAGCCTGCGAACGTCAGGTGGCCGGACTGGTGATTCTGACGGGGCCCGCGTATATCCAGGCGATTCCCCAGCGTTTGCTCGACGCCGCCGAAACCGCCGGCATGCCGCTGATCGAACAGCCCTATTCGTTGAAAATGGTGCTGGTGACACAGGCCATTGGCTCGGCGCTGATCCAGTCCGAGCAGTTGGGACGCTCGCGGCATGATGTACTGGAGCGCTTGCTGACCGGCGATTACCAATCCCTGGATCTTTTGTTGCACCGGGCCACGCAGTTGGGCATGCCTTTAGCTGAGCATTGGCAGGTGGTTCAACTGCAACTGGAAGGCAGTGAGTTGCTGTTTGCCCAGGGTGATGCGGCTTCTGTGGAGGTGCAGTTGGCCCGCCAACATGACGGTATCAGCCGTCGATTGCGTCAACTCTCGGCCGGTTTGCCGGTACTGGGGCGGGCCGGGCAATGGACACTGCTGCTCCCAGCTCCAGATGCTGTCGCAGCATTGGCTAATCGCCAGCAATTGGCCCAGTGGCTCAACTCGCTGAACCTGCGCCTGGCACCGCTCAAACTGTTTATCGGCCTGAGCGCCGCCGCTCACCCACCGGCACGCCTGGCCCAGGGACAGGATGAGGCCCGCCAGGCGCTTGCCGCTGCACGACGTTTCAGCGAACGCGCCGGGTTATGCGTGTACGACGAACTGGGCGTGCTCAAATTACTCAGCGGCGTGCGTGATCGCGCCCTGCTCGACCAGTTTCTCAACGAACGCCTGGGCCCATTGCTGCGCCACGACCTGCACCACGGCCCCAGCCTGATGCCCACCCTGGAAGCCTGGTTCCATGAGAATGGTAACCTTGTGGCCGCCGCCCAGCGGCTGGCTGTGCACCGCAACACCCTGACGCACCGCGTCCAGCGCATCGAAGCCCTGTGCGGGCTGACGCTGGATAATGCTTATGATCGCCTGGACATCGGTATAGCGCTGATGATCTGGCGACTGTCCGCCTGATTGTTTTTAGCCAAGAGGAACTTGCCCATGCACATCATCAACGCCCGCCTGCGCAACCGTGAAGGCCTGCATGATCTGCACCTGGAACATGGCCGGATCGCCAGTATCACGCTGCAATCAGGATCACCGATTGCGGCGGTCGACGACCTGGACGCTGCTGGCAACCTGGTGATTCCACCCTTTGTCGAGCCGCATATCCATCTCGACGCCACCCTGACCGCTGGCGAACCGCGCTGGAACATGAGCGGCACCCTGTTCGAAGGCATCGAGTGCTGGGGCGAACGCAAAGCCACCATCACCCAGGAAGACACCAAGACCCGCGCGAAGAAGACGATCCAGGCCCTTGCTGCCCACGGGATCCAGCATGTGCGCACCCACGTCGACGTCACCGACCCGGACCTCACTGCGCTCAAGGCCATGCTGGAAGTGCGTGAAGAAAGCACGCACCTGATCGACCTACAGATCGTCGCATTCCCCCAGGAAGGCATCGAGTCCTATCGCAACGGCCGCGAACTGATGGAAGAAGCCATCCGCCTGGGCGCCGACGTGATCGGTGGCATCCCCCACTTTGAATACACCCGCGACCAGGGCGTGAGTTCGGTGAAGTTCCTGATGGACCTGGCCGAACGTACCGGCTGCCTGGTGGACGTGCATTGCGACGAAACCGACGACCCGCACTCGCGCTTTCTCGAAGTGTTGGCCGAAGAAGCCCGCAGCCGCGACATGGGGGCCCGCGTCACCGCCAGCCACACCACCGCCATGGGCTCCTACGACAACGCCTACTGCGCCAAACTCTTCCGTCTACTGGGGCACTCGGGGATCAGCTTCGTCTCTTGCCCCACCGAGAGCATTCACCTGCAAGGCCGCTTCGACAGCTTCCCGAAACGCCGTGGCGTCACCCGGGTCAATGAACTGCTGGAAGCCGGCATGAACGTGTGTTTCGGCCAGGACTCCATCGTCGATCCCTGGTACCCCCTGGGCAACGGCAACATCCTGCGGGTATTGGAAGCCGGTTTGCACATCTGCCACATGCTCGGCTACCGCAACCTGCAAAGCGCCTTGGACCTGGTGACCGACAACAGCGCCAAGGCCATGGCCCTGGGTGAGCGTTACGGCCTGGAGCCCGGACGGCCCGCCAACCTGTTGATACTCTCGGCGGACAGCGACTATGAGGTCATTCGCAGCCAGGGCTTGCCGCTGTACTCGATCCGCAACGGCAAGGTGTTGATGAAGCGTCAGCCGGCGCAGGTGGAGTTTGTGTAAACGCCAGGCTCAGACGATAGAGTCGATATCCAGCGTTTGCGCCCTCCCCCATTCGTGATGCAACGCGGGAGGAATGCGGGCGACTTGCGACAGTTCACGGTTTTCACGGTGGCTGAACCAGCGCTTGAGGCTGGGTTGCAAGTGGGCGCTATGGGCCTGGCTGCCGTAGACATCTCGGGCTTCCAGGCGTCGCCAACGTAGGGTCGCAAGGCGCTCACGGCTGGTGTGCAAGCGGTCGATCTCGCTGTTCAAGGCATCATGATATTCATAGCCCCGATCGTTGGCGGGCCTGAGACGGGCCAGTTCCCGACGCTTGTTGCGCAGTTGCTCGCGCATGGTTTCAAGTGCCAGGTCGAGTAGCTCGAATTCTCTTGATGTGACCAGCGGGCCGTTGCTTTCCTGGGTTTGTTGCCAGCGACGTAGTGTCGCCCAGGCCGCCGGGATGTAGCTGGCGGTCATGAAGTGCTGGTTGGCCTGGAACAGCTGTTTCAGCAGGTTATCCCGCTCGGGCATATCACCATGGAGTTGCAAGGCTCGATTGCAACCGGCCTCTTGGATGGATTCACAACCGGGCTTCCACAACACCGAAGACTGTGTGCCGTCCGGCAACATGATCGGCATGAAATGGTGTTGTTCGCCGTGGTGTTGGTAAGGGTTTCCACCAAGGCGAACCAACCCGGCGGCGAACAGCAGGCTGCCCGGTGCAGGAGCGGCGAACAGTGTGACGGCGCCGGGGATCCAGAGTTTGGCGGTGGTGTTCATCCACGGGGCTGGCACGCTGGGGACGGGGTCGTTGTGATTGACGATGCGATGGTGGACCAGGGTTGAGGCGCCCTCGGTAAATTCGGAGTCGGCGGCACGGGGGGCACCGTAGGTGTAGAGGAGGATGTTGTAGTTACGGTCCTGGGTACGACGTAGCCCTTCTGCCAATAACAAGGCAATTGCACCGCCAAGGCTGTGGCCGCAGATGATTATTCGTTGGTCGGTATGGAATTGATCGAGATACCGCAGCACGAAATCACGCATCGCCCGGTAAGCCTGATAAAAACCTTGGTGGGCCTTGCCGACACCTTCTGTGAAAGGGACCTGATGGGCGTTTGCATCTCGCATCCCGTCTGCGGCGCTGGCAGTTCCACGCACTGCAATCAGGATTGCTTCATCGTGGTGGGTAATAAACGCTTGGGTATCTGTACCAAAATGCTCATCATCGAAAAAGTGCAACCGCGCTGGATGTTCTTGCTTTTCCCTAAGCTCCGGTCGGTTTTGTGGGTACATCGAGGGATCGAAGGGCAGAATCTCGAAGCGCTGAGAGTAAGAGACCTCTTCGTAAATGGGGTAGAAACGCTTCACTTGTTCCGCATCAAACCGCCAAGCCTGTTGATAACCCGAAAGACTTTCAGCGAATAGATGCCCAACACTGGGATCGTGAGGGAAGCCAACTTGGTCTTGGGGACTTTTAGATGGCTCCTGACCGAAATTGCAGTAACTCAAAGTCGCCATCAATGCTAGTTGATAGAGATTCAAGGCGCAAAAGCTGTCGTCGGTTGAAAGTATCGGACGGAAGGCCCGTAGTGGTCGAACCTCCAGAGCGGTGTGGTTGTTGGGAAACAATACGATTCCCGCCAAGTTTGATTGGGGTGGTCCGAACCCCAGGTCGCCCATCATTTTCAATGCGTGCCGCTGGGGTTCATGACTCCGAGGTGCAATCGGTGGCAAGTGGGCGACATGGCGGACTAAATCACGCACTTCCACCTGATAGAACCGGTTGGCCTTTTGCTGAGCAGGATTACCTTTGGGGCGCTGACCATCAGCGGCAGCAAAGCGAGCCTGCTCAGCCCGAACTTGAAGCTCGGTGATAGGGAGCTTGTAGGTAGAACGCAACATCAGCCAATGATATGGCTGCTCTTCGCCTGAATACAGGTCATCAAAAATAAGTACCACGGGCCCACAGTAAATATCTTGCACCTTGGCAAACCCTTCTCCATTGAGCCTGCCTTTGTACTCCTGCCCTGCACTATCGTAGACGGTGTAAGGCAGGCCACCGTATAACGTTCCCACGCCCAGTTCATCGACCAGGCTAAAGCTCACCCAATGCCCGCGCAACGAACAGGCTGGTTTGCTATCACTGAAAAAAGCTTGCTTCCTTGCATCCAGCTTCATGGCCTTGCTCCTTGTTATTCACATGACGGATAGACATCACAGACGCGACCATCCGGCATTTTTACTGGTTTAAAGTCGGAGGTGTTGCCGTTACAAAACGCATAAATATCCTCAAAGCTTTTACCTTTACAACGTTTCCAGCCGCCTGGTACTGCTACCCAGTTGTCACCAACAGCCGGTTCTTCCTCACCAACGACAGTCACTACCATCCTGAGCGTTTTCCCTGGTAGCCGATCTCTTTGCACAAGACCTGACAACGAACTCACTTTGCTCGCATAACTGCATTTTAGAGTCTTGATGATCGCGTGCTGGGGCCCCACTGTCCGAAACGACCACTGACAACGCCGATGCAACTCCTGAATCCCCGTCGCTGGCATCCCAAATTCATTAACGTCCGAATCATCTAGAATTGGGAAACCTGTGAGGTCTCCCCCAACATCCGTATCTCGCTTCCCCCACTTCGCATACAGATCAAAATCCACACTTCGTAAAACCGTAGGGCAACCTTCAATCACCTCACTCAACGGCAACTCAAAACTCACGCGCTCGGCCACAGGCTTGTAGCTCGCAATAAAAATCTTCCGCTCCGGTCGCTTGCCCCGACGCCTAGGCAACATGCAGGTTTCTCCTGTCGCAGGCCCGTAGTTAGCACCACCGATGAAGCGGAACTCCGCCGGCAGATCAACCTCCAGCGTAAAGCGATCAACCGGCTTGCCCGCACACCCTGTCAGCCCCAGCATCCCCACCACACCCCATACACCTAACCTTCTTTTATTCATCCTTTCCCTCCATTGATCGCCACTGCTCCACCACCCGCTCAAAGTGATCCTCTGGGGCTTCCCCAACCAGCGGTTGCCACCGAATGACGCTGCTGCGGGTGGCCTCCTCCAACCTTCGTACCACCAGAAACGCCAATCGCTCCGGGCCCCGCCATCGCCAGGTACGCGCCTGCTCCAACACTTGGCTCAGCCAAATTCTCGGGTCCTGGAATTCCACCAGTGCGACCAGGTCTTCGCTGTGTTCGGCCAACAGATAACGCAGGATATTGGCGTGCAGGATGGCTTCGGCGTTCGGGTTGGGTGTGTTCAGCCAAGGGACCGGATCAGGTAGCGGATACTCGCCGGGAGCCGGGTTATCAGCCATTCGCCAGCGGCCTTCGTGCCAGTAACACAGGCTGATCAAGGGGCCGAGGAATGCCGGCCAGTGCTCAGGGCATAGATAGTCCAGCGCACGCGCGAGGGTACGGTTGTCGTGAAAGCGGTACAGCGATTGCTCGCCCTCCGGCCCCGTCAGCAAACGGTCGCGCCAGTGCCGGGTCACGCTTGTCAGGTCCTCGCCTGGCAAGCTGCCCAGCCAGCCCCAGTGACCCTCGGGCTGTTGCAAGAGGTCTCGTAATGCAGGCTCGCTCATCTGCTTCAGCTGCAGGATGACGGGCCCTTCCTTCATGAGTTCCGCCAGCACAGTCTCACCATAGAAGCTGCGGTAGTCCGACAAGCTGCGCACTGCCAGCAGTCGTTCGCGTGCGGCGTTCTGTCCCTCAAGGATCAAACACAGATGCCGCCCTGCCTGCTGTTGTTGGGCCATCCATTGGCCTGGCATGTCCTGCATCAGGCAGCCCTCCCCGGCAGATCACAGAGGCCTTCACGGCAGCGTTCGCACACTGGGCAGTAGTCCGCCCCCAGTTGTCGGGCCAGGCTCATGGTCGAGACTTGTACCTTGGAGACCTCTGGCGCACCGGCCATTCTCAAGGCGCTCGCCAACGGGGTCGCAGACGGTGAGCCGCCAACGGCAATGGGACGACTGCTGAAAATGCCACCAGCCTGGATGACCAGATGCTCTCCACCCGCCTTGAGACTCAGCTGCGCACCGGCATCGATTACCAGGCTGGCACCGGACTTGAGGTGAAGTTGCTGCCCAGCCTCGATGACCAGGGTCTGCGCCACCTGGGTCCGGCTATCGCCTTGTACATCAAGGTAGTCATTGGCCTTGAGCACCACTTTGCGGTCGCCGGTGATGTGGCGATGTTCTTCGCCTTCCAAGTGAGCCGTGCTTAAGCCATGGACGACTTCTCGCCGCTCCCCCATGACCTCCAACCGACTGTCATGGCCGACCCTTTGCTCCAGGTCCCGCTGTGCACGCAGGTAGACAAGCTCCTCGCCACGGCGATCTTCCAGGTACACCTCGTTGGCGCCTTCGCCCCCAACGGAACTGCGGCTGCGCAAAACGCTACGGGTCTTGTGCTGCGGCAAGGGATAGGCCGGCCGGTGCAACGCATTCGGCAGGCAGCCGTTGATCAACGGGCGGTCGGGATCCCCGTCCAGGAAGGTCACCAACACCTCCATGCCCACACGCGGGATCATCGTTGCGCCAAACCCGTCACCGGCCCAGCCAGATGCCACTCGCACCCAGCAACTGCTTTTATCATCCGCAGTGTCCAGGCGGTCCCAATGAAAGCGCACCTTTACCCGACCATAGGCGTCGCAATGCACATCCTCACCGGCGGGCCCGGTCACGGTTGCGGTCTGGCTACCATTGATGGTCGGCTTGGGATGCCTGAGAGACGGCCGATGCACGGCCTGCCAAGGTGTTGCGGTAAAGCGATTGCGATAGCCGTGGAACGCGTCGGTTGCCGGTGTTGCTTCCTCCAGCACCTGGGGTTGATAACCCTCATGACGCACCGACGTGATCAGCCACAGGTCGTTGCAGGATGGATCGGGATGATCTCGTATCTCAAGGAAGTGCCCACTGCGCAGCACTGGCTGATCACTCTTGCCCAATGCCCGATGCCGGTCGCGCTGGTGACGCTCCAGGCTCCGATGCGCCAATTGCTTGCCACGGGTATGAACGGTGAACCCTGCCGGGTACTGATAGTCCTCAAGGGGGAGTGTCGACGCGACACCCGCGCTGTCGTGCAGGTGCAAGGAAGGATGTTCGAAGTCGTAATCACGGCGCACCGTCCTTTGGCTGCGGGTGGCCAGGCGCACGTCGAATCGCTGGATAACCCTTGTCTCGACTTGGGGTCCGCCGGGAGCGCTATAGCGTTGCCCGGGTAAACGCCCAAACACCGTCTGGTCATCACCAAATACCAGCAGATGATTGTCTAGGCTGTGACGAAAATGGTAGTGAATGCCTTCCTCTTCACAGAGCCGCTGGATGAAGTGCAGGTCGCTTTCTGCGTACTGCACGCAGAACGTACGCGCCGGATAAACCACCGGGCCAAGTTCAAACACGTAGGCATCCGCCAGGATGCCATGCTGCTCAAGGACCTGCGCGATGATCTGCGGCACACTGCGTTGCTGGAAAATCCTCTGGTCATGCCGATGTGCAAGACAGGCCAGCCGGGGCGCCAGGGTCAGGTGATAACGCGTGATGCGCCGACCTGGGTCGTCCCGTCCGATGGCGTAAACCTGCCCATGCAAGCCTTCGTTCGCTTCACCAAGATCCAGGTAAGCGGGTTGGTGGAGCAGCGCCTCCAGATCAAGGGAAGGGTTTTCGCTGACCACCTGTATATGGATGAAAAAGGGTTGATCGAGGACTTCATTACCTTTGAATGCCAGGACTTGCAAGGCAGTGTTTATCTGTGGAAGAACCAAATTGAAACGTGACGAAACAAACGCGTTAACCATCCGTGGGCACCCGCCGTTAATGAATGAAAACCCTGAGATACTTCCCCTTGCTGGACATCGAATCAGTCAGCAAGAGCAAGCGCTTGAATATCTCAAAGCTTAGCCATTCCGGGCGAAAATCGGCCGCTCCAAAATAAAACAGAAGTTTCGTACGACGAAGTTAGAAGTATCTTTTACAAGATAATAAAACGAGCCCATGAAACACTGTTTATGAACAAGAAACGCCCTACACCGCAATTCATCAACATGACTAACCGATATAGAAACAGCCGACACCGAATCACAGCATCAGCCGTTAAACAACTTCACGGTTGCGGCTCTGCGGCCCCGAACAGACTGACGTTCAGTACCGTCTCGCCCTCGGTGTGCAAGCGAACCGGCGCAATGCCACCAGGCATCACCACTGCTACCTCGCCACTCTCGACCCAGCCCGCCCGCCACGCCGCACAAGCCACCGCACTGGCGCTGGTTCCGGAAGACGCGGTGGGTCCCTCTCCTCGCTCGAAGACCCGCGCGATGACTCGATTGCCGGGCTGGCGTGCCGCCCATTGCAAGTTGACGCCTGCCGCACAAGGCCGACCACCACCCGCCGGGGGCGCAAACGCAATGTTCTTCAAGGGCTCGAACAGGGCTGGCTGCTGCATCTGTGCGTTATCTGGCAATGCAGATACCCGCTCGACCAGCGTCACGCAATGGGGGTTGCCCACCCGCACGAATTGGCTGGTTGCCCACTGAGGGTTGATCGCCGCCAACTCGCTCACATGGCTCCGTTCAGTGTCATTCACACCCGCCTGCGCCCCCACTGCCGCAGCCCCGAAAGCGGGGGCTCCCAACTCAAGCCAGAACCCTGAAATCTGCTCACGGACTGCCGGTTCAACCCAAGTCGACACAGGTGAGACCGCGTCCGATTTGTCGTGGTGCACCCGCAACTCACAGGCCTCGCTCATCAGGGCCTGGTCAGTGAGTGCCTGGGCGAAAATCGTCAGGCCGTTGCCACTGCGCTCAGCCAGGGAACCGTCGGTGTTGACGATCAGCAGATCAAACGGCGGCTCGGCCTGGAACGGCCCGACCAGCAAGCCATCACAGCGATGGGCCTTGGCACCGGCCGGACGTGGCATTGAGCCCCACTCGCATTCGGACGCGATGGCCGACGAGGTCCAGTCGTTGCGAGTGTACGCGGCCTGTGCAGCGTTCTCGGGCACATCAATGCCCATGTTTCTCAATGAGATCGGGCTGACTACACCGTAGATATTGCCGCGGGCGTCGTAGAAAAGGGTCATGCCGCTGTGCACCTGAAGTTCTTCATCGGTGGGTCCTTGTCGTTGCCTGAATATTGAGACAACAGCGTATTACAGAAGCGACCTACAGCGGGAGGCGGCCTGGAAGGTGGTAATCCACCGCAAGAACCCAGGGGTTCAAAAGCCCCCACAGGGATTACGCACCTTCCAGACCGCCTCCTACACACTCGATACTGCTTGTGTGGCGACGAACCGTCCTGGCGTTCCAGATGTGTAAAAATAAAATTCACGACCATCGCCATCTCAACGGAGCGCGGCTCGCGCCTCATGGCCTGATGTGCAAGGATGTCACGCCGGACATCGTTCGTAGAACGCAAAACCAAGGATTTTTCATGACTGCCATCCCCACCTCAGCGCCCGTGGTTCCCGGGCGGCTGGAGCAAATGTCGACCCGTATCGCTTTCTTCATTGCCGGCTTCGGCATCGCAGCCTGGGCGCCGCTGGTGCCCTATGCCAAGGCCCGTGCCGATTTGAGCGAAGGCACTCTTGGCCTGCTGCTGTTGTGCCTGGGCGTCGGTTCGATCATCGCCATGCCTGCCGCCGGTGCGTTGGCCTCACGTTTTGGCTGCCGGCGCGTGCTCAGCGCCGGGACGATCATGATCTGCCTGGCATTGCCGATGCTGGCGACGGTCAGTTCGATTCCGTTATTGATGGCCGGGTTGTTTCTGTTTGGCGCCGGCCTGGGAACGGTGGATTCCACAGTCAACCTGCAAGCGGTGATCGTCGAGCGGGCCAGTGGCAAGACCATGATGTCAGGCTTTCACGGGCTGTTCAGCTTGGGTGGGATTGTCGGTGCGGCGGGCGTTTCGGCGTTGCTGGGGCTTGGACTGTCACCGCTGCAGGCGACCCTGGTGGTGATCGTCATCACGCTGGCGGCACTGTTCAAGGCGGCGCCGCACCTGCTGCCCTACGGCAGCGAGAGTTCGGGCCCGGCGTTTGCCGTGCCCCACGGTGTGGTGCTGTTCATTGGATGCCTGTGTTTTATCGTGTTCCTGGCCGAAGGTGCGGTACTCGACTGGAGCGCGGTGTTCCTCAGCGCCGAACGCGGCTTGGACGAAGCCTATGCGGGACTGGGTTACGCGGCCTTTGCCTTGACCATGACTGCGGGTCGATTGACCGGTGATGCCATCGTGCGTCGGCTGGGCGCTACCCGGGTGATCGTGGCCGGCGGCGCGCTGGCGGCCGCCGGCACATTCCTCGCCACCTTGTCACCGGCCTGGGAAATGGCCCTGCTGGGTTATGCATTGATAGGCGCCGGTTGCTCCAACATCGTGCCAGTGCTCTATACCGCTGTCGGCAAGCAGACGGTCATGCCAGAACATATTGCCGTGCCGGCCATTACCACCCTGGGCTACGCGGGGATATTGGCTGGGCCGGCCGTGATCGGGTTCATCGCCCATGGCAGCAGCCTGGCGACCGCCTTTCTATTGATTGGCGTACTGCTGGCGGCGGTGGCGATCAGCGGGAAGATACTGCGCGTATGAACATAAAGCGGCATGAGCAGATTGAGTCTTTCAAGCGGCTCATGCGGGTTTGCGTAGGTTACTTCCCCTTCTCTTCCTTGTCGTTTTCAAGCCAGCGATCAATGCTGTAGTTCTTCAGCCAGCCATCGTCATTCAGGCTTCCGAAAGGGCTGTAACCATTGGCTTTGTAACTGTCCAGAGAGGCCATCAAACCCGGCCTCTCCATCAGGTTCTTGGCCAGGTACACCTGTTGCTCGCTGTACTTTTTCAAAGGAAACCCGGTGCGCACATCCCGCAGAGGTTCACCGTTGTTGCCTGTTTGATTGGGGTCCTTGGCGATTTCAATAATCGTGTCTTTATTCACGTACCGATGCCTTTGTGTACCGAAAAAGAACGTGCGGTCTTCCGATTTGTCCCGCCAGTCATCAAACATGCCCTTGAACGCCTGGACAACCTGAGCATCGGTTTTCGCATGAAATGGGTCCGCGCTCTGCGTATTGGGGTTGGTATTGCCGATCTGCGAGTCGCCAGCCTTGGTCAAGCTGTCATGCGTGATTTCACCGCCCTTCGCGGTGATCGCATCGTTCAATCGAGGACGGTTGAGTATCTCTCGCGCCAACATGATGGTGCGCTCCGAGACTTTGCTACTGCTGGGTTCTTCTTTGGCTATCTCCTGTAATGAACCTTGGGTCAGTCGGCCATCCTTCTTGAAAGCGTCCAGCAATGACAGGTTGTTTTTCAAGTCGGTCGCCAGCAGATGGTCGTCCGAGCTGACGAAGGGGTTGCCAACTTTCGTCATGCCTCCGTACAGGTTCTGACCGTCGAAGTGCCGGTCGGCTCCGTTCGCGAAACGGGTGTTGATTGACTGCGTTGCCGGTAGCGGCTTACCCAGTGCACGGGCATCGACCTCAAAGCGAGACTGACCAGTCCCCGTTGGCGCAGGCGTGTTGGACTCACCTGCTTGCGTATAGCTCAGATTATTGACACTACCAATCATGACTCACCTCCACCCTATCTAGATTTCGTAGCCTGGGCCTTGATTGCCTGAACTTCGAAAAGGCCTCGAAATCAAGATGGCACAAGCAGCGATTGAGTGGTCCTGAGAAAACAACGGTTCCGAAGAAGGTCGTCCAAAACACTGGATATGCCCCTCGGAATCTTAAGCGCTTGTAACCAGTTGCCCTGCTGCGCATCCATGCTCTGGAAAATCCTGGTGTGTGACACGGTGAAACCTAGCGCCGGGACACCTTGCTCCAAAGGCTCGCTAACATTGAAAACACAGGGTTGGGCGCCGACTGCTCCGTAAACAAACGAGAACCTTTGTCAAAATCCTCGGCGGTGGGCGCCTTGAAGCTGAACCTGGGTGAGGATGTGAGGTTCAGCTCTTGAGGTTTTCTTGAGTTTTGCGCCTCATGCGCCAGTGCAGTCACGGTCGATGCGGTATACGGAGAGTGACGGGAATCAAATGATGTCGAGTTCATGGTCCAGACCTAATCCGGTAGATGAAGGCCCCCATCGGCATTCAATGGCCGGTGGATATTGTCTTTGTGGTACGTCTTCGCGAACAGTTCCACATGATTGGGGTGTATTGGCTGCGCCAGCACTTGTAGCCCCCAGCCGTGTAGTGCACAGCAGGGGCCCGGGTCTAACGAAGCAATGTGTAGAGTTCCTGGCGAGAAATCCTGCCATCGCGCTGCCAACTGTAGATGTTATCCATCGCTGACCTCAGATCAGAGCGCGCCATGACTTCCCGCGAAAGCTGGGTGAGATGGTCGTTGTACGGATTGCCGGTCAACGGTTGCATCGCACGTGCATTAAGATCCCTGAGTTTTATCGTGCTGCTGAAGTACCCTCCTTTCAACGCATTGAAATTGTTCAGTACGTCTTGGATGATTTGCTTGTCGTCACTCAGTTTCAGCGGATTGTCCGAGCGAACAAAGCTCCTGATATCGTCTTTGGACAAACGACCATCCAGAGCACCGGTGCTGCCATTTCTATCGAGGGATTGCAGCAGTCCGGGACGCCGCAGCAGTTCGTTCGCCAGTCGTATGTTCGGGTCTTTGTAAGGATTGCCGGTCAACGGTTGATTAGCGACTTTCTGCAGGCTCTGTTGCGTGATGTCGCGCGAAGGCCAGCGTCCCTTGAACGCGCCATAATTATTCAAGAGGCCTTGCGCCAGTTGTTCGTTGCTCTGTTTCGAGTAATAAGGGTCCGGCAACGTCGGCGTCGGACGCGGCGGCGGGCCAGGATTCGGACGCAGGTTTCCGGGCAACGGCCGCGGCGGCGGGCCACCGAATATCGGTCCGGTTTGATTGGACTGCGCAGTGAAATTGACGCCTACCGTGACCTGGACATTTGACCCGGTGACAGACCGCTCGGCAGCGGGTTTTGCATCTCCAAGGGAGGCGTTATCGAGGGAAGGAGCAACGCTCTGATTGTATGCTGATACCGACATTCCAGTTCTCCAGTTCGGTCTATTCAGGTGCCTGGCCTTGAGTCGTCAAGGAAACCAGCGAAGGCAGGCATATCCTGTGTGGCAGAACTGTGGGAACCGGTTCCTGAGACCGCTGAAAGTATCCAGAATCGAAGTAGGAAGAACATCTGATCGAGTGAGAGACAAGCCACTCTGTCGGCAGGCAGTGCCGCTCTCCCTAAGCAGGAAGAGCGGCAATATTTCAATCAGAACCCTACGCTGGCCTGTACGAAGAACGTACGAGGCTCGCCCAGGTACAGCCCGGCATTGTTGTCACTGGAACGGGTGTAGTGCTGCTGGTCGAAGACGTTTTTCACGCCCACACCCAATTTCAGGTTGGACAACTGCTCGCCAAAGTCATAACCGCTGCGCACGTTGACCGAGACGTAACCGGGGATATCACCGTACTGACCGTCAGCCGTGCCCTGGGTGACGTAGGTGCTGGTCGTGCCTGGCGCACGCTGGCCCGACTGGGCGTACACATCCAGGTTGTGGGTCCAACGGTTGACGTCATAGCGCAGGCCCAAGGTGGCCACTTCACGGGAGTACAGCGGCAGGTCACGGCCCTTGAACGGTACGTCGCCTTCCGAGGTGGCCTTGGTGTAGGTGAAGCCGGCATTGGCGGTCAGGCCGTCCAGGCGCGGGTCCAGGTTCGACAGGTCATAGTGGGCCGAGGCCTCGATGCCAGTGTGCTTGGTCGCACCGAGGTTGGTCCAGCCCACATCGTTGCTGACGTATTGCAGCTCATCCGAGAAGTCGATGTAGAAGAACGTTAGCTCGCCGCCCCACACATTGTCGTTGTAGCGCGTACCCACCTCGTAGGTCTTGGCCTTTTCGGGGTTCAGACCATTCGCGGTCTGGTCGCCGGTGCCACCCTGGCCCAATTGGAAATATTGCAGGCTGCCAAACGACGTCTCGTAGTTGGCGAACAACTTCCAGGCGTCGGAGACGTGGTACATCACGCTCAGGGCTGGCAGCGGTTCATTGTTGTGGACTTCGCGGCGTTTTTCCTGGGTGCGCGTGCCGTTCAAGGCAACCACCGGGCGATCGTGCCATTCAGTACGGATGTCTTCGAAGCGGATACCCGGCGTAATGGTCCACTTGCCGATATCGACTTTGTTATCGATATAGAACGCGTTGGCCTCGGTGCCCCCGGTGCGGTCCTGGTAGACGTGACCATCGCTCTGCCCACCCGGCGTCGGCACATTGTTGACCAGGTTCAGGCTGGTGGCCTGCTCATGCATGCCTTCCTTGAGGTAGCGATAGCCCAGGCTGACTTCCTGGGTGCTCGGGCCTACGTCGAACACATGGGACACCCGTGGCTCGATGCCAAAGGTGTAGTAGGTACGCGGATAGGAGCCGATCGTCTTGAGGTCGCGGTTGGCGATGTTGCTGCCGCGGAAGCTGTCGGAATAGTAAGTCAGCACTTCGGCCTGGGTGCGGTCGTCGATCTGGCGGATGTACTTGAAGGACACGTCCTTGCGGCGTCCGCTGAAATTGTCCCAGTCACGCACCGATTGGTACGGGTTGGCATCGAACTGCTTCTGGGTCAGGCCGCCGGGCATATCGGCGCTGGCGTCGTAGTAGTGGAAGTTCAGCGAGAAGTCGTCTTGATCGGTCGGCGCCCAGTGGGTCTTGAAGATGACGTCGTCGATGTCGTTGGAATTGTTGCTGTTGCGGTAACCGTTGCCATTGACCCCGGAGTACAGCAAAGCGGCGCCGATGCCATTGTCGGCGGTGCCGCCGATGAAGGCGTTGTCCACGTGCTTCCAACCGCCGTGGGCAGAGGTTTGCAGGGTGGTGCCGACTTCGCCGGAGAATTTCTCGGGGATGGCACGGGTCACGAAGTTGATCACGCCGCCGACGTTTTGTGGCCCATAACGCACGGAACCGGCACCGCGCACCACGTCGATACTCTCCAGGTTGCCGGCGGAAATCGGCGCCATCGACAGTTGCGGCTGGCCATAGGGGGCGAACGCAGCCGGTACACCGTCGATCAGTACGGTGGAGCGTGGCGACAGGCGAGATGTCAGGCCACGTACGCCGACGTTGAGGGAAATATCACTGCCGCCAGTGCCGTTGGATTCCTGCACCTGCACGCCAGGCACGCGACGCAGTACGTCGCCAACGTTCATTGCGCCTTGCTCCACCATGGCTTCGCGACGGATCACCGTGCGTGCGCCGGGATGGTTCTGCACCACTTCAGCGTTGGCGTCGCCGAGCCAGTCGCCGACCACCTTGATATCGGTGGCGCCCAGTTCCAGGGGCGAGCCGGCGTCACCGGTGCCGCTGTTCAGCGGGCGCAGGGTCACGGAACCTGCGTCGATCTGGTAGTCCAGGCCGCTGCCTTGCAGCAATTGGCGCAGGGCTTGTTCTGGGGAAAGATTGCCGTCTACCGCCGGTGCCTGCTTGCCCGCGACCAACTCGGGGCTGAAGAACACTTGCAGGGAAGTCTGCTGGCCCAATTGGCTCAGCGCCGCGCCCAAGGGCTGGGCCTGGATGTGAATGGCGTCGGCGGCGTAGGCCGAAGGCAGCGCGGCACTGACCGCAAGCGCCAGGGCCAGCGGCGCCCAGCGGGAGATTTTATTGTTGTTAACGGCAAGTTTTTTCACGTCGAACCTAGTCCTGTGATCGCAAGAGTATGCGGCTGTTAATGCAAACCAGTTGCAGTTGCAGGAGAAGACGAAGAACTCGAAAAAAACCTGAATGTCAGCGTGAAATTATTTCCTGGCTGCCGTCCGGCAAGGTGCGCAAGGCTACCGGCAGGATGTGCGGCAAAGCCTTGAGCAAGGCGTCGGTGTCATTGGCCTTGAACACGCTGGTCAGGCGCAGGTTGCCCACGGCGGGCGTGCTGACCCGCAGCGGTTGCTCGCGATAACGCGAAACTTCCCGCGCCACTTCACCCAGCGAAGCGTTGTTGAAGACCAGCTTGCCCGTGCGCCAGGCGGTCAATTCCTCAGTGTTCACCGCGTAGGCACCAGCCACCGATCCTGTGTTGTCGACGTGGGTCCCCAGGCCTGCCGTCAACGTGACCACCTTGTCCGGTGAATGACCTTGCACTTTCACAGTGCCGGCCTCGACCATCACGCGAGTCTGGTCGTCATCACGACGCACATCAAAGCGCGTGCCGGTCACCGTCACCTGCCCTGCCCCGGCGGCCACTACAAAGGGTCGACTGGTGTCATGCTCGACGCTGAACATCGCCTCGCCCTGCTTGAGCTCCACGCCGCGCCGACCTTTTTCAAAATGCACCGCGACCACGCTGCGGCTGTTGAGGTCCATCACCGATCCGTCGGGCAAGGCCACCTGGCGATGTTCACCCAGGCGCGTGCTGAACTCGGCACTGTAGGGTTTTGGATGATCAAGTCCGCTGAACAGGCCCAAACCCAACGCTACCGCGACAACACTGGCGGCGACCGCATAACGCAATACGGCGCGGCGCTTGGGCCGCTCCACCGGGGCCTCGCATAACGCCTGCAAGCGGGCCTTGGGCAGCAAGTCGGTGGCACTCCACAGGCCTTGTAGCACATCAAATTCGTATTGATGATCGGGATGCTCGTTGCGCCACGCATCAAAGCGCTGGCGCTCGGCAGCGCTCAACTCGGTGTCTTGAAGGCGCACAAACCATTGCGCGGCTTCGTCTCGGGCACGGTTATCCATCATGGAAGATCCTGTTTCAAAGCGGGCAGTCATGGCGCCATCGCGTCCAGGCGGTCGCGCAGATGCCGCAGGGTGCGGATCATATACTTTTCCACCATGTTTTTAGACAGCCCCAGGCGTTCGGCGATTTCCTGCTGGGTCAGGCCTTCGATCTTCTGCCAGATGAAAATCTTGCGGCAGTTGAGCGGCAGCTCGGCCAAGGCCCGCTCGATGGAGTCCGCCAACTGGATCGCGTGCATGAAATGCTCCGGGTCGCCGCTGTGGGGCGAGCGCTGATCAAAGGCTTCCAGCGTGATGGCCTCACGCCGGTCTTCGCGTCGATAGGCATCCACTGCGATATTGCGCGCGGTCTGATGCAGGTAGGCGCGCGGTTGCTCCACCTGATCGGATTTCGACTCCAGCACCCGCACAAAGGTGTCATGCGCCAGGTCTTCGGCCTGCTGACGGTTTCTCAGGCGACGCGTCCAGGTTCCGATCAACTCTTCGTAATGTTCGAAAAAGCCTGTTCTGCGGGGCGGCTGAGGGATCATCGCGGGTGCACTGGGGAGGCGGGGCGTGAATAGTAATGCTTCCTATTAAGTGGAGCAATTGCTACCCGTCGTACACCTGGAAACTAATGCGTGCTGCCCACCTGCTTGAGACGGCTGAGTTTTTCGCGGCTACCACACACACTCATCTGGCACCATTTGCGCTGCTTGTTCTTGGAGATGTCGAAGAACACCCAGTCGCAGTCAGCGGCACCGCAAATGCGCAACGCGTGCAGATCACCGGACATCAGTAACTGCGTGGCCTCGATGGCCAGGCGCCCAAGCACCATAGCTGTCAGCTCCTGAGCCGTCGCGCAGGGCTTCCACGCCCAGGCAGGTTTGCCCTCCACGGACCGCAGCACCCGCCAGGCAACACCTTGCTGGAACACCTGGTTGATTTGCTGCAACGCCTCATCGGGCGCGGCACCCTGTAACGACAACGGATAGAACACCGCGTACAGGCATTCCCTGAACGCAATGATCGCGTCCAGGTCCGGCTGGTAAGCCATGGAGGAGGCAAACACCATCGGTTTGTAGTCGTCGAACTCTCGGGCCGAGATCAACGACGCATGCAATGCCCATTCGAAGAAGAACTGAAAGCTGGTGAGCCGCTCTTCCATGACCTTGAGCGAAGTGCCGGGACGACGGCCATTGGTGGTATTGATAAAGTCCAATACCCGGGCCCCACCAATCAGACGGATCGATTTTGCAGTGCCCGTAAAATGTGTCATGCCTGCTCCTGAAAAAACGCGTTCTCCCTGCGATGGCGCAGATTACCCTGTTTTTTCAAGTTGCAGACATTGTCATCCCCGCGCAAAGACAGACGGCTAAGCGCGATCGTCGTTATGCGCGATCCAGTCAAGAATCGTCGCGACTGACTGTTCCACTGAAAGCGCCTGGGTATCCAGGTGCACTTCCGGAAACACCGGCACATCGTACTGGGAGTCGATGCCAGTGAAGTGCTTGATCAACCCCGCACGGGCTTTTTTATACAGGCCCTTGGGGTCACGTTGTTCGGCGGTTTCCAACAGCGCGTCCACATGCACCTCAACAAAAAACTCATTGCCGATGATCGAGCGCGCGTAGTGCCGGCTGGCCGACGAGGGAGAAATCAGCGCCACGATCACGATCAGCCCTGCCTCCAGCATCAACCGCGCCACTTCGGCGACCCGGCGGATATTCTCGTCACGGTCGCTGTCGGTAAAACCCAGGTCTCGGCACAGCCCGCCACGCACCGAGTCGCCGTCGATAATGGCAGTGATCCGGCCCTGTTCCTGCAGGGCATTGTCCAACGCATCGGCAATGGTCGACTTGCCGGACGCGGAGAGGCCGGTCATCCAGATGACCACGGGGTTATGTTTCATGCCAGAGCGGTGACTGAACGCAAACGCGTGCAGGTTCCGGTGCGGCGTGTCTGGAAAATAACTCATGACTGTTCACCCTCCTTGACCGAAACAGGCCGTTTGCCCAACAGGAACACCATCACGCATTGCACAAACAACAACAGCGCCACCACCCAGTAGACAGTCGAGAACGACCCGGTCAGGTCCTTGGAAAATCCGCCCAGGAAATTGCCGCACACGCCCCCCAGGCCGATCAACACGTTGGCAATGCCAAAGGCCTGGGTCAGCCGACTGACCGGGACGATTTGCCCGATGTAACTGGGCACCAGCCCGAAGATAGGATAAAACGCCAGCGCAAACAGAAACGCCGCCAGGTAGAACAACGGCAGGCTGTTGAAACTGAACACCAGGCTGGCAGCCAGCCCCGCACTCAGGAAACACATCGCCAGCGACGCGCGCACCCCGACCTTGTCGGCAATCCACCCCACCAGGAAGCCCGACGCCATGCCCACCGCGCCGATGGTGGTCCAGATAAACCCGGCGTCCTGTACCGACACACCCAACTCATCACGCAGGAACGGCGCCAGGTACGTCTGGAACGGCAGCAACGCCATGCCATTGAGAAAGGCGATGGCCCAGGTCAGGTACAACGAGCGGCTGAGCCAGGGCTGGTGGCTGTCAAACGCGGTGGCGCGTTCCCCGGAAAACCCGGTGTCCTGGCTCGCAGCGAAGTTACGCAACAGAAACCAGGCCACCACGCACAGGGCCACCGAGATCAGCCCGGCAGTGAGCCAGATCGAGCGCCAGCCACCATTCAATGTCAGGAACGACACCAGCAAACCGTTGATGAATACGCCGTAGCTGGTGCCACTGGAAATCAGCCCCATGACCCGCGAGCGGTTACCGGGGCTGAAGCCCTTGGTGACGATCTCTGCCAACGGGATGTACACCGAGGCGGAACAGCCACCGAGCAGGATCAACAGCGCGCCCGACAACCAGATGCTGTTGCTGACACTCAGCCCCAGCAGCGCCAGGGACGTCATCACCGTCGATACCAGGCTGATTTTCCACCCCTCGAAAAACCGGCTGATATAGCTTGTCACCGATGAAAACAGCAGGAAGCCGATCTGCGCGCCGCCAGTGATCAGCCCCACCGTGGTGTAGTCAAAACCGATGTCGCGGCGCATGTCGACCACCAGGTTGGCGAACAGGTAGACGCCAAAGCCATAGGTACTGGCCACAAACCCGGTGAGGACCACCGCCAGCACGACGCTGTCCAGTGGCCGGGCATTGCTCTGTACGAGTGTGCTCATCAAGCCCTCCTTATTCGGCACGCGCGGTGTGAATGACGAAATCACAATCCATCATGTCGTAGTCACGTTCGAAGTCGCCGTAACTCTCATGCTGGATGAACCCGGATTTGAGCACCTCGCCCTTCAATTCGCCCGGCAACAGCGGATACACCTGCAGCCGGTATTGTTCTGCGTCATCAAAGGAATAGATGAACTCACACAGGTGCTCATCGACCTGTCCCAGGCTGACCGAAGCATTCGTACCGCAGTAATAGTAATGACCGCTGGCCTTGTAGTTACCGGCACGGATAGCGAAAAAATTGCGTTGGTCTACGATCAGCAAACCACCCGGCTTGAGCAAGGCCCTGAATTTGGCCAGCACCCGCAACCGATCGTGGGCGGCGAAGACATGGCACAACGAACTGCCCAGGCACACCACCGCATCGAATTGGCCAAGTTCCTGGGAGTCCAGCGAGTGCCAGTCGCGGTAGTGGGACTGGATGTCCAAGCCATGCTTGCGAAAGTTCGCCCGCGCCTTGGTCAACATGGTGCTGCTGCCATCCGTGGCGACCACATCGAACCCCGCTTGCTTGAGCTGGACGGCATGAAAGCCACTGCCGGTCGAAACATCTATCACCGACTGCACGCCATGACTGCGCAGCAGGTTTTCGAAGAACCCGTCCTCCCCCGCTTTGCGTTTTTCCCAATCGATCAATTCATCCCAACGCTCGACGAAATCCTCCGAGTACTGCTTGGCATAACTGGCGACTTCGTTGTGCTTGCGCCCCGATATCTGATTCATCACACACCTACCAGGTTGAATTCTTGAAGGACAGGTACTTGCTCGCCAGCTCGCGGGCAAACTCGGCGGACTGCTCGATGGACATGGTGTTCTTGGAGTACCCCAGCATCGATTGCATGACGGCCATGCACTGCGGGTTGTAAGTCACCGAACCATCACAGTGGATTTCGTCGATGCCATCCTGGCTCTGGCAGATGCTGTTGATGCGCACCGCCTCGTCCTGTGGACAGGCGTCGGAGAACTGCACCTGGATCTGCCCATCATGCAGCCGCACCGGATACCCGCCCGGAAGCCCGAGAGGCCCCGGCGCATGGACCAGGACCGGCACGGGCGAGAACAGCCCTTCGATGACCGTGACGGCAGAGCATGCGGTGAGGAACTGCCCGTCCACTCCGCCCAGGCGACGGAACTCGGATTTCACCGTCGAGAAAATCGCCTCGGCCGGCAGGCGCACCACCTCTGGCCGGTCACGCACTTCATACAACAGACGGTAGCTGGCCCGCGCAGGTAACCCAGCGCGCGGCACGTAGTGGCTGAAGTAATGCTGGGCATACAGCTGCACTTGCACATCCGCAGGCGCACATTCGAGCAACCGTGCGATGGAGAAACGCACCGCTGGAATCAGGTTGGCCACATTACCCACGCCAATATCCGGCGCCAGGCCGATGCGCGCCAAGATCGGGTTGACCGCATCCGGGAACGCCGCATTCAAGGTTTTAGTGGTGATTCCGGAGGCTTTCACCGCCCGCATCAGGCAATGCATCAACGTCAGGTGCATGGGCAGCCAGGGGCCGAACTGGGCCTGATCGAGCTTCTCGAACGACAGCTTGGGCAGCCCGGTGATGACCCGCCATGACTGCAGCGATGCGCAGTTCACCAGCATATCCGGGGCTTCTTCACGTAGCAGCTGCGTGACCCTGCCGATATCCGTCAGGTCGGCAACCACGGGTTTGATGTCGATAAATTGGCCCAACTGCACACACGACAACGTCACCAGGTTGCACAAGCGGATCGTGGCTTCTTCATTGCGCCCCAACACCACAAAGTCGAACGCGTTTCTCGGCCCCAGAATCTTCAGGATCTGCAGGCATAGGTTGCCGGCGCCTACCAGCAGCAGTTTTTTCTTGCGCACCGGAAGGCTCATCGTGGGTAGGCCCCGTTGTCGACCGGAATCACCCTGCCCGTGATGTGACGCATGGCATCGCCGGCCAGCAGAAGGATGACCTCAGCCACCCCACTGGGCAGGATCGGGTCCTTGAGGACTTCCTGGCGGGCGTACTCGGCGCGTCGGTATTCGGGGATGGTGCCGTAGATCGCGGTGTCATGGATCAGCGCCGGGGACACCACGTTCACCCGCACGAACGGCGCGAAGTTCCAGGCGTTGGCCTTGGTCAGGCCGATCACCGCCGCCTTGGTGGCGCCATAGAGCGCGTCGCAGCTGCCCACTTCTCCAGCCACCGAAGCGATGTTGACGATGCTGCGCGGGGCTTCGTGCTTCATCTCCCGTTCGGCAAAGTCTTTGGAGAGGTAGACCAGCGCCTTGAGGTTGACGGTGAGGATCTCGTCGATCTGCTCATCGGAGTAGGCGTAGACACTTTTACCGTGATAAATCCCGGCGTTATTGACCAGGCCGTAAATACTTGGATGCCGCTCATACAGTTTTGGAATAAAACCCTTGATGACTGCCATGTCCGAAAAATCAGCGATATGCGCTTCAAACACGTCAGCGCCATAGACACCTTGCAGCACTTTCAAACCCTCGGCATCCTTGTCCGCACCGATAACGAAATAACCCTGTTGAATCGCCAGTTCCACAGTAGCCCGGCCAATTCCGTTGGCCGCTCCGGTCACAATCAACTTTTTCATACAACAATCCCTATTGGCAAAATTCATTCATGCGCGCGTAATACGTACGGTGATATTCGTACATCGCCTTTAAATTCGGATATTGATCAAATAGCGTGATATCAACGCTCGGATTACTTGGAGAAACAATCCGTTCACTGTTTTCCGCGTCGGCATGCCAACTACGCCACGTTTTCCATTGTTGGGGACACTCACGCTTCCATGTCATGGCGTGTGGCAGAAACTCTATATTCAAATGATCACAGAGTTTACGGATCACTCGTTCTGGCTCTGCGGCCAGATCATCCGCATTGATCACATAGGGCACTTTGCCGGTCAGTTTGGTGACCACACAAAATATGTCATACAGTGCTTTATGCCCAATGGCCTGCAAGGGCATGTCGGGATGCACCCGATGATGGGAAACAATACTGCTGGCAGGCTCACGAATCAGAAAGATGTTGTCCTGTTGCGCGAGAAAGCCAACATCAACTTTCAAGTCATCCAAACAGTGATAACACATGTCTTTATGGAAGACGTTCGCACGCTCACGGGCATTCAGTAGATGTTCTTTTATACCTGGATAAGTCGTGGGCAAACTGTGATCCCACTCATCCGAAGGAATCGCCGAGTCCTCGGAAAACGCCATATGCGCAAAAGGTTCATGGAAGACCTCAAAATCGCCACGCTCGATAAATACGCGTTCGAGCACCGTGGAGCGCGAACGTGGGTGGGCCCACAACCCGATCATCCGGTTCATGCGATCACCCCAAATTCAGCAGCGAGCAATGCGTTGAATGCGCGCTTGAACGGTGTCGTCACGGGGCAAAGCCGAACGCAGTAATCCGCCAGGCGCCGATGCGCGCTATTGGCTTCATTGCAGGCGTTGATAAAGGCTTCATGGTTGCCGAAGTCGTACGGTTCGATACTGTCGACAAAATAGGCTTCGTAGAAATACGGGATACGGATCAGCTTCGCGAAGGTCGAGGCCGGGGGTTTCTGGGGTTCCTGCGCGGGTACGACCGGTTTGCCGTGGCTTTCGCGCTCGACCAGGAACTCAACTACGTCCGGCGTCAGTGTGTAGCAGGTCGCGGTGTGCCCGGTCTTTTCCAAGTGCCAGCAATGCTTGTTGCCACGTTCGTCCACATCGATCTTTATGCTGGAAAGCAGGGTTTTGATCGGCACGGTCGAGGCCGCCACCAGCGTCTGGATCTGCTCGTAAATCATCAACTCGGCCCAGCGCAGTTCCTCGGCGCTCAAGGTCAGGCCACGCTCGGCAGCCTGCAGGGTGAACTCAGGCTGGCAGGCGAAACGCCCAATCATGAAAGTGATCACGTACTTGCAGCGGCTGGTGTCGATACCGTTGCTGCGCGCCGTCGCCCTGCCACGCTCGATGGCCTGGATACCGGCCTGGAACTGGGCAACCGTGAAGCAAAAGGTGATGTTGATCGAGGCGCCCTGGGCCACCAGTTGCTCGACCGTCGCCAGCCCTTCCAGGCTACCCGGCACCTTGACCATCACGTTCGGCGCCAGGCGATGCAACTCCAGGCCGCGGGCGGTCATGCGTTCGGTGCTGCGCACATCTACCGGGTCAACCTGGGCGGAAATCCAACCTTCGGCCTGTGCCGATTGAACCCACCGCGACTTGAGCGTGGCAGCCCCTTCGACGATGACTTCGTTGTACAGCTGCTTGCGCAACTCATTGGGAGACAGCTTGGCCAGGTTGAAACGTGAAGACCAATACTCGCGCTTTTCAAGGATGACGGCCGTTACCAACCGCGGGTTGGTGGTCGCGCTGCACAAGCCCCAGGGCTGGGAGAACTCATCCGGCATCAACGCTTGTATGTATGTCGCGGCCGCCGGGTACTTTTCCAGCAGATGTTGTTTATACGGCAGGTATACGGCAGGCGATGAATCCCACCACACTTGCGAAGATTGATCGTTGCGTTTGAGCCGTTCCAGGTAACCAAGTGTGTTCACGACGCCTCCTCCCTGAGTCAATTAAATATGGTCAATACTTCACGTATGTCGGCAATCGGTAATGCTCCCGCTGCGGCCAACTGCGAATGCCGATGCGCGGGACCAAAGCCCAACACTTTTATATTGGCCGCTATCGCAGCCTGGATACCCGTCACACTGTCTTCCACCACCAGCGCATCACTCACATCAATGCTGTAAGTCCGGCAGGCCGTCAGGAACACCAAGGGATCAGGTTTCCAATGACCCAATTCATAACAGCTGAATATTCGCCCTTCGAAATAAGAAAACAGTCCCGCCAGGCGCAAGCAATGCTCTATCTTGTTGCGTGGCGCACTCGAAGCAACGCAATAAGGCACGTCCAACTTTTCCAGGACTTCCAGCATTCCATCCGTGGCTTTTAAACTGAGTGTCAGTGCGTGCAGCGCCCGCTCACGAAAACGCTGTTCAAATGCGTTGTCCACACTGACATTTAATAATTGCTCAGCCTCGCGTAAACACTCAGCAATCTTGCGCCCACGAAAGTGTTCGATAAAACGTGTGACATCAAGCAGCGTATCGCCCTGAGCCAGGGCATTAAGCATGGAGATCAATACAGACAGGGTTATTTCTTCACTTTGGACCAGAACACCGTCGCAATCGAAGATAACTAACTTAGGCACGCCAACTAAGGCCGCTGCTTTTACCTGAACTGGTAGTTCCCCTATATCGGCCGAAAGGCACATAGAAATCTCTTATAGGTGGCCCCGCGATGACTTCCGAACTACCAACGGAGCGGGTTGATGTGTGCCTATAAGACACGCGGCGAAAAAGCCTGTCAAACGCTTTTGAGCGGTTTTTTAGTATCTTATGGTTATTTTTTATAGTTCTGTTATTCCATTTTTCACCATGGTTGTAGTCGCTAAATTCACACGGGTGAACTTCCCTTGCGCACGATCAGTCAGCTACTTGAACTCACGAATTCAAGGTCGGTGAGCAATGCGTATCTCGTTGGAGCAACAAGTGGCGCTGGTGACCGGTGCCAGTTCCGGAATCGGTGCCGGCGCGGCAAAGGCCCTGGCGCAAGCCGGAGCGGCGGTGGTGCTGAATTACAACAGCCAGGCCGCGCCGGCCGAGGCCCTGGCAGAACAGATCAACGCCGAGGGTGGCCGGGCGATTGCCATCGGTGCCAACGTGGCTAAAGAAGAAGAGGTAGAACGGCTTTTTGCCCAGACCCTCGATGCCTTCGGCCACTTGGACATCCTGGTGGCCAACTCCGGGATGCAGAAGGACGCCAATCTGGTGGACATGAGCCTGGATGACTGGGATGCGGTGATCGGCGTCAACCTCACCGGCCAGTTCCTGTGTGCCCGCGCGGCGGTGCGCATCTTCAATCGCCAGGGCGTGCGCGAAGGCGTGTCGCGGGCGGCGGGCAAAATCATCCACATGAGTTCGGTGCACCAACTGATCCCGTGGGCTGGGCATGTGAACTACGCGGCTTCCAAAGGCGGTGTGGAGATGCTGATGCGCACCCTCGCCCAGGAAGTCAGTGAGCAACGCATCCGCATCAACGGGATTGCGCCGGGGGCGATCCGCACCGCGATCAACCGAGCCGCCACCGAAGGCGCGGCAGCACAAGAGCTGCTCAAGTTGATTCCCTACGGGCGGATCGGCGACGTGGAAGACGTCGCCAACGCGGTGGTGTGGCTGGCCAGCGATGCATCCGATTATGTGGTCGGCAGCACACTCTTTATTGACGGCGGCATGAGCCTGTATCCGGAGTTCCGTGGCAATGGTTGATCTGAACGAACCACAAAGCGCCATCGATGCCCACGGCATCATTGGCGATATGCGCAGTGCGGCATTGGTGAACGACAAAGGCAGTATCGACTTCTTCTGCTGGCCGGAATTCGACAGCCCCTCGATCTTCTGCTCGCTGCTGGACAGCCCCGACGCCGGCATTTTCCAACTCACCCCGGACCTGCCCAACGCGCGCCGCGAACAGATCTACCTGCCCGACACCAACGTCCTGCAAACCCGCTGGCTCAGCGACGAGGCCGTGGTAGAGATCACCGACCTGTTGGCCATCAGCGAAGAAATCGATGACTTGCCGCTGTTGATTCGCCGCGTGCGGGTGGTCAGCGGCAAGGCCGATATCCATCTGCGCTGCGCGGTGCGCCATGACTACGCGCGCACGCCCACCCAGGCCACCCGTGACAATGGCACGGTGTGTTTCAGCGCCGAAGGCCAACCCGGCCTGCGTTTGTCCAGCAGCCATCCACTGCAGATCAAAGACGGTGCTGCCGTGGCCAGCTTCACCCTGGAGCAGGAAGAAGGTGCCGAATTCGTCCTCGGCGGTCAGGAGGATGAACGGGTGGACAGCAGCTGCACGGACCTGGCGTTGGCCCACACCTTGAAGTTCTGGCGCGGCTGGATCGCGCAATCGAACTACCGTGGGCGCTGGCGCGAAATGGTCAACCGCTCAGCGCTGGCACTTAAGCTCCTGACGTCGCGCAAACACGGCGCGATCATCGCCGCCGCCACCTTCGGCCTGCCGGAAACCCCCGGCGGCGAACGCAACTGGGACTACCGCTACACCTGGATCCGCGACGCATCCTTCACCGTCTATGCCTTCATGCGCCTGGGGTTTGTCGAGGAAGCCAACGCCTATATGCGCTGGCTCAAAGGCCGCGTGAGTGACTGCTGTGGCCAGCCGACCAAGATCAATATTCTCTACGGCATTGACGGGCGCCAGGAACTGCCGGAAGCCGAGTTGGAACACTTCAGCGGCCATGGCGGCGCCAAGCCGGTACGTATCGGCAACGAAGCCTTCGACCAGATCCAGCTGGACATCTATGGCGAGCTGATGGATGCGGTGTACCTGGTCAACAAGTACGGCGAGGCGATCTCCCATGAAGGCTGGAAACACACCGTGGAGGTGGCTGATCAAGTCTGTGAAATCTGGAACACCAAAGACGTGGGCATCTGGGAGATGCGCGGCGAGCAGCATCACTTCCTGCACTCACGACTCATGTGCTGGGTAGCACTGGACCGGGCCATCCGCTTGGCTTCCAAGCGTTCGCTGCCGGCGCCGTTCGCACGCTGGGACCAGACGCGCCAAGCGATCTACGCCGACATCTGGAGCAACTTCTGGAACGAAGAGCGCGGGCATTTCGTGCAGCATATCGGCAGCACCGCGCTCGACGGTTCGATGCTATTGATGCCGCTGGTGAGGTTTGTCGCCGCCACCGACCCACGCTGGCTCTCGACCCTGGAAGCCATCCAGAAAAGCCTGGTGCGCGACGGCATGGTCTACCGCTATCGCAACGACGACAGCCAGATCGACGGCCTGCAAGGCACCGAAGGCGCGTTTGCGGCCTGCTCGTTCTGGTATGTCGAATGCCTGGCCCGCGCCGGACAAGTGGAAAAGGCCCACCTGGAATTCGAGCAACTGTTGCGCTACTCCAACCCCCTGGGCTTGTACGCCGAAGAGTTCGACAGCCAGGCCCGCCACCTGGGTAACACGCCCCAGGCCTTGAGTCACCTGGCGTTGATCAGCGCGGCGACGTTCCTGGACCGTAAACTCAGCGGGGAGAAAACCACCTGGCAACCCTGAAGTGGCCTGTGCACAATGGGCAGCCCCTCGACCACGGACAGGAACGCCATGCGCCAGGTACTGCTGATCATCGATGTGCAACCCTCCTTCAACCCGCCCGCGTGGCTGGTGGACGGCATCAACGCCCTGCTGGGGCGTATGCCGTCAGTCGCCACCGTGGAGCGCCACGATGAGAGCGTCACGCCCTTCGCCCGGCAACTCGGCTGGCAACCGGCGCCGAACGACCAGAGCCTGGTGGCCGCCGATCGCATCTTTATCAAACACGGCTATGCGCCAACACCCGAGACCGTCGCCTACCTCAAAAGCCTCGCGCCGCAACGCGTGCTGGTGTGTGGTATCCAGACCGACACCTGCGTGCTGGCGGCCGGGTTTGCGCTGTTTGACGCGGGATTGCAGCCGACCTTGATCAGCGATCTGACGGTGGGTTCGTCGCTGGATCGGTCGGGGCAGTTGGGCGTGGATCTTTGGCGGCATCATTTCGGGCAGGTGGTTGATCGGGACCAGGTCGCTGCCACCTTATGAGCGCCTTCCCTACCCTGCATACTCGTCGCCTGCAGTTGCGGGAACTGGTCGAGCACGACGCCTTGGCGCTGTTTTCCCTCTACCGCGATACCGACAGCATGCGCTGGTTCGGCGCTGACCCGATGACCGAAATCAGCCAGGCACAAGCCCTGATCGAGACCTTTGCCCAATGGCGTACCCAGCCTAATCCGGGCACTCGCTGGGGGCTTGAGTTCGAGGGCAGGCTGATCGGCAGTTGTGGCTTATTCAAGTGGAACCGTGGATGGAACAGTTGCGCGCTGGCCTGCGAGCTTGCACCCGACTTCCGAGGGCAAGGCCTGATGAGCGAAGCCCTGCGCGCCACACTGGAATGGGGTTTCATGCAGATGCACTTGCACCGTGTCGAAGCGCTGGTTCATCCACACAACCACGCGTCCCGCGCGTTGCTGGAGCGTCTTGGCTTCAAAGTCGAAGGAACGCTGCGAGAGGCCGGATTCTGGAACGGCCAGCGGCATGATCTTGAGGTGCTTGGGCTACTGGCGCGGGAATGGCCGGAAATGAAGAAGCAAGGTATATAGCGATATCTGACACGCACATTCCATTCGGTATTCAAGGAAAGAATATGACCTCACGCATCCGCCGTGCTATTGAACCTCACATTCACTCCCGACAAAGCCAAGTACATCAATCAGACGATAGAAACTGAAGAATTAAGGAGCAAGGACGCATGGTCGATCTTCATCAGGAATTCGAAAAAAGCGTGTTCTTCCATCAGGCACGTATTGATCGGCGCTCTGCCGATGCTCTGATTGGTATTACCGCCGGTTTGACCGCCGATGGAAAAATTAATCAGTTGGAGGCCGAGTTTCTCAAGAGCTGGATTGAAACCCACCTGGTACATCTGGAAGATCCAGTGGTGAATATTCTGTACCAACGCCTCGCTGACATGTTGAGCGATGGAGTGTTGGATGAAGATGAGTCAATCGAATTGTTGGAAATACTGCATCAGTTTGCGGGGCTTCCCGTCGGAGCGCCTCAACGCACCGCAAACGTCAGCAGCCTACCGCTGAATGATCCGATTCCCGAACTCGACTGGCTCGATAGGGTGTTTCTGTTTACAGGGGTCATGGCTTACGGGCCTCGGAAAGACTGCGAATCGCTCGTCACCGAACGCGGCGGAGTGATCGGTAATTCAGTCAGTAAAAAGGTGCACTTTCTGGTGGTGGGCAGCATCGGTAATGAGCAATGGCTGCACAGCTCCTACGGGACCAAAATCAAAAAAGCCGTGGAATTGCGAAACAGCGGTGTGCCCATCGCAATCATCAGCGAAACCCACTGGCAGCAGGTATTGTTCGGTTGAAACCCATTGTCTCCGTGCTCATACATGTCCCGGACTGGCGCGCAGCCACGCAGTGGTACTGCGCAGCCTTTCCACTGGCGACACGCATCTACCACCAGCCGAATGATTTTGGCCATCTGGATGTGGAAGGCGTGGCTATCGAAATCGTCAACGCCGATAGCAAGGTCGCCTGCGGAGCCGCCGGGTCGGTTGTGTATTGGCGGGTAGAAGACTTGCCACAAACAGTGCAACGGCTGGAGAAACTGGGGGCAATCCTGTATCGCGGACCAATGGCGATTGAACGAGGGGATTGGATTTGCCAGGTGCGCGATCCGTGGGGCAATTGCATCGGGTTGCGCCAGCTCGGTCTAGACAAGTAAGCCCACTGCCGCAAATCCCCCCCCAACCCGTCACGGCTTTCGGCTAGAGTTCCAGTCTCTCTGGCCAGCCGATGAACGCTCACCATGACCATTACCGCCCCGCTGCTCTACGTACGTACGTCCATGCTCGATATCGCTTACGAAGCCCACGGCCCCCTCGACGGTGAGCCGGTGATCCTGCTGCATGGCTTCCCCTACGACCCGCGCGGCTATGACGCGATTGCGCCGGTACTGGCCGAGCGTGGCTACCGGGTACTGGTGCCGTACCTGCGCGGTTACGGCCCGACGCGCTTTATCAATGAGCAAGTCATGCGCTCCGGGCAGCAGGCGGCGTTGGGCAAGGATCTGCTGGATTTCATGGATGCATTGGCGATCCCGCAAGCCACCCTCACCGGCTACGACTGGGGTGGGCGAGCCGCGTGCATCGTCGCGGCGCTATGGCCCGAGCGGGTGCGCGGGTTGGTGACCGGGGATGGCTACAACATCCAGGACATTGCCAAATCCCTCAAGCCACGGGCGCCTGTGACGGAACATCGCTTGTGGTACCAGTTCTACTTCCATACCCAACGCGGCGTAGACGGTTTGACCGCCAACCGTGGCGAACTGTGCAAGTTGCTGTGGGCGCTTTGGTCGCCCTCCTGGGCCGAGGGGCCGAGCCTGTATGACCAGACGGCGCCGTCGTTCGATAACCCGGATTTTGTCGAGGTGGTGATTCACTCCTATCGCCACCGTTTCATGTATGCCCCCGGTGACCCGGCGCTGGAAGCCATCGAGCAGGCGTTGGCGTTGCAGCCGCCGATCTCGGTGCCGAGCATTTCGCTGTGCGGTGCCGATGATGGCGTGGGCCCGCCGCCTGAAGTGGATGATGATGTCGAGCATTTCAGCGGGTTTTACCGACGCCAGGTGCTCCCCGGCGTGGGCCACAACATTCCTCAGGAAGCGCCGCAGGCCACGCTCGACGCACTGCTGGAATTGCTGGGCGAAAAGCGTTCGCGGTAAGCCTGGGGTGTGACCGACAAGGCGCGCAGGAAGCTGCGACGCAGGGTCTCTTCGCTGCCAAAGCCACACTGCACGGCGATGCGTTTGATCGAGACTGCGCTGTCAGCCAACTGCCGGCGCGCGGTTTCGACTCGGATCAATTCGACGGCGCGTGCCGGGGTCTGGCCGGTTTCGGCGCGGTAGTGGCGTACAAAGCTGCGTTCGCTCATGCCGGCTTGGGCGGCCAGGGTCGAGATGCTCAAATCCAGGGTGAGGTGTTCGGCGATCCAGGCGTGGAGTTCGGCGAAGCGGCTGTCGTCTTTTTGCAGGGACAGGGTCACGCTGAATTGGGACTGGCCGCCGGGACGCTTGAGGAACACCACCAGGTGCCGCGCCACTTCCAGGGCCACGGCGCGGCCCAGGTCTTCTTCCACCAGCGCCAGGCACAGGTCGATGCCAGCAGTGACGCCGGCAGATGTCCAGACGGCGCCTTGCTGTATGAAGATCGGGTTGGACTCCACCGTCAACGCCGGGAATTTGCGCGCCAGTTCTTCGCAACGCGTCCAGTGGGTGGCCACCCGACAGCCATCGAGCATACCGCTGGCGGCCAGCAAAAACGCGCCGGTACACACCGAGGTCATGCGCCGGGTATGCCTGGCTTTCTCGCGCACCCACTCCACCAGCGCCGGGTCTTCGGCGGCGCCGTAAACGCCCCAGCCACCGGCAATCACCAACGTATCGCACGGCGCATCGAGGGCGGGCAGCGGTTCGGCCAGCAGTGCCAAGCCAGCCGACGTCATCACCGGCTCCGCTTGCGCGGCGATCACCGACACGGCGTAGGGCAACGGCAGGCCGCGTTGACGCGCCAGGTCATTGGTGGAGGCAAACACCTGCAACGGCCCGGTGACATCCAGCACCTGGGCGTTATCGAAAGCGAGTACGTGGACGATTCTGGGCATGATTGGCGTGATTCGTGGGCTCAATGGCGTATTCGCCAAAGCCTAGGCCTCTAGAGTGAAGCCGTCCACCCCTTTGACGGAGCGCTTTTCATGACCTTGCAGATTGGCTTTGTGTTGTTTCCCGGCATCCAGCAACTGGATCTCACCGGCCCTTATGACGTACTGGGTTCGTTGCCGGATGTGAAGTTGCACCTGGTGTGGAAAGACCTGGAACCGGTCACTTCCAGCACCGGCCTGGTGTTCACACCGACCATGACCTATGCCGATTGCCCGCGCCTGGATGTGATTTGCGTGCCCGGAGGCTCAGGTGTTGGGGCGCTGATGGAAGATCCGCTGACGTTGGACTTCCTCAAGGTACAAGCCCAGACCGCGCGCTATGTGACGTCGGTGTGCACCGGCTCGCTGGTACTCGGCGCCGCCGGTTTGTTGCGCGGGCGCAAGGCGACGACGCACTGGGCCTATCACGACCTGCTCGCCCCGCTCGGTGCGATCCCGGTACAAGAACGCGTGGTGCGTGACGGCAACCTGTTGACCGGTGGCGGCATTACGGCTGGCATCGACTTCGCCCTGACGTTGGCGGGCGAGTTGTACAGCGAAGCGGCGGCGCAACTGGTGCAGTTGCAGATTGAATATGCGCCGGCACCGCCGTTCGATTCCGGGCGTCCGGACACGGCGCCCAAGCATGTGTTGGAGGAAGCCAACAAGCGCACGGCGGAATCGCGCAGGGTGCGTGGGGAGATCGTTGCGCGGGCTGCGGCTCGGTTGGGGTGATTCTGCATAGCACCTGTGGATACTGCAAAAGCGATGTTTGGGTCGGGGCGGGGGACATATCCGTTATTTGGGTAACGGCTGATATAGGTTCCGCCGTAAGGGCGGAACCAATACCAGCCGTGACCCAAACAACGGATATGTACTCAGGATGGCCGAGACATCACCGCCAAACGCACCGCCAGCACCGTCAGCACTGTCGCCAACCCCCACTTCTGCAGCCAGGCACCTTTCGAGCGCCTGGCAAAAAACCGGCTGAGCGCTCCACCAAACACCCCCAACAGCACATGAAACACCGCTGCAATCAAGGTCAGCACGCCCCCCAGCACCATCAACTGCACCGCAATAGACCCCGCCTCCGGCCGTACAAACTGCGGCAAGAACACCAGAAAAAACAGCAAAGCCTTGGGATTGAGCAAACTGTTGAGCATGGCTTGCAGAAACACCCGCCCCAAGGGCACACGGCTGACATTCACAGCGTCGCCTCCAGCATTTTTCTGCAACGTCTTGAACACCAACCACAGCAAGTAGACCACCCCGGCATACCGGATCAGGTCAAAGGATGGCGGCCAACTGGCAACCAACGCCGTCACCCCAGTAGCGGTCAAGGCGGTCAGTAGCAGGTCCGCCACGCCGATACCCAAGGCCGACGCCATCCCACCCCGCCAACCATGGGTCACGCCATGGCTGATCACAAAGGCCATGTTCGGCCCCGGCGATAGCAGCAACAACAGCACAGCACCGGAAAATACCGCCAGGGTCGCAAGGTCGATCATGCTCAAGCCCTCCACCGTGAAAAGCCTGCAGATTAGTCGGTGCCCCTGGAGCGGACAAAAAATTGTGCTGGATACAATGCTCTGCGGTAACTGTGAATGGCCAGGCGACTACAACACTGTCGGCACTGCATGGCGGAGCAACTTTTACGGTAAACCGCATCATTTCATAGTTGCTTTTTCAAACAACTTCCCACCAGGCCAAGCCCCCGCTGGCAGGGCACTAAGTGGGCCCTGCCATCCCGTTTCTGTCCCCCTTTCCCACCTCGTTTCGAAAAAGGTTTTTCCATTAAGCAGGAAAAATCTCACATTTGTTCCTACACTCAAAAACACACCTGATGACCGAGTGTTCAGACAAGGAACGTCAATAAAATGCCGAAGAAAAGACTCATTAACCTGTCTAGCATGCTACCTCCGCACCATAGTCAATTCATTGACTGAATACAGTAAGGGAACACTCCTTTAGTCACTACCCCCGCAAAATCCCTTCAAATGGATAGCTGCATTTGGAATGGAAAGTTGCGTATTACCCAGAGTAGCCGTTTGACCAGCGCTCTAAAGCAACTCGCTGCTTTAGTGAAAAAACCGTCGAACAGCAACGCCTGGAGTGCAATGAGGGATGTTTTTATGCGAGAGAAGTCGTCCGTCGACAGTTTGTTTCTAACACGCGCCGGTTTTGTTGAGTTCTTTGTTGTTTTCGTCAAGTTGATCCATGGCCTGACGGCCATTTTGCCCCCACTGGTCCTGGTGCTCTTCCTGGACCCGATGGACCCTGAGCTGCGCGCCCATTTCCTGGGCCTGCTGGTGTTCTTTGCGGTCCTGACCATTATTCTGTTCCAGGCCCTGGGCATCTATTCCGAAGAATTGTTCAGCAACCGGCTGCGCCTGAAAACCAAGATCAAGGCCTGGACGGCGGCCTTTTGCATCCTGCTGTTCATGTACCAGATCCTGCAGTTCTTCCCGCAATTGACCCCGCGCAACCTGGTGACGTGGTACGTGGCCAGCCTGGCGCTGTTCTGCCTTGAACGCCTGGTGATGTTGCGCCTGTATCGTCGGCTGATGCGGTCTGGCAAATACCTGCAACGCACGGTGATCCTGGGTTTTACCGACACCGCTGTGCACGTCGCCGATCACTTGCAGCGCAACGGCGATATCCGTTCCGGCCTGATCGGCTTCATCGACGACCGCACCGAGCGCATTCCCAAGGAGCTGAGCAACCTGCCCCTGTTGGGCAACACCCGCGACCTGGAAAAACTGATCCGCGCCGAGCAAGTCAACCAAGTGATGATCTGCCTGCCCTGGGCCGCCGAGCAGCGCATCCACGGTTTGGTCAATCGCCTGCGGCAGTTGTCGGTGAATGTGATGCTGGTGCCGGACATGGCCGCCCTGCGCTACGGGCACAGCAAAATCACCGACGTGGGTGGCATCCTCATGTTCAACACCTCTCAACTGCCGTTGCGCGGCTGGTCGCCGGTGATCAAACGCTGTGAGGACTTGCTGCTCGCCAGCCTGGCCTTGGTCGCTCTGTCGCCGGTGATGCTGGCGACAGCGATTGCGATCAAGCTCGACTCCAAGGGCCCGGTGCTGTTTCGCCAGAATCGCTATGGCTACAACGACAATGAAATCCGCGTGTTCAAGTTCCGCTCGATGTACACCGACCAGAGCGACTTCACCGCCGAACGCCAGACCACCCGCGCAGACCCGCGCATCACCCGCGTGGGCCGCATCATCCGCAAGACCAGCATCGACGAGCTGCCGCAACTGTTCAACGTGCTGCTGGGCAACATGTCCATGGTCGGCCCGCGCCCACATGCCACGGCGACCAAGGCGGCAGGCGTTCCCTTTGAAGTGGCGGTCAGCGAGTACAGCTCACGGCACCGGGTCAAGCCAGGGATCACCGGCTGGGCACAGATCAATGGTTACCGGGGCGAGACCGACACCCTGTTCAAGATCCAGAAACGTGTCGAGTACGACCTGGAGTACATCTCCAAATGGTCGGTGTGGTTTGACTTGTACATCGTCTTCATGACGGTCCCGGCCGTCCTTTCCACCAAGGAAGTCTATTGATGAATACCCTCAACGGATTAATTCCCTGCATCATTTCCGGTGGTTCGGGCACGCGGCTGTGGCCGGTGTCCCGGCAGAACATGCCCAAGCCGTTCATGCGCATGCGCGACGGCCAGAGCCTGCTGCAAAAAACCTTCCAGCGCGCGGCCAAATTGCCCGGCGTGGAAAGCGTGTTGACGGTGACCAACCGCGACCTGCTGTTCCGCACCCTGGATGACTACCGCCTGGTCAACAAGGCCCACCTGCCCCTGGATCTGCTGCTGGAGCCGTTCGGCCGCAACACGGCGGCGGCGATCGCCGTGGCTGCGTTGCACGTGCAGGAACACTTCGGCGGTGACGCGCAGTTGCTGGTGATGCCCGCCGATCATTTGATCCTCAACGAGGTGGCGTTCGCCGAAGCCGTGACCCAGGCCCGCGACCTGGCCGAAGCCGGCTACCTGGTGACCTTCGGCATCCAGCCGGATCATCCGGAAACCGGCTTTGGCTACATCGAGCAAGGCGAGCCGTTGAGCACGGGCAATCGGGTCAAACGCTTTGTCGAAAAACCCGATCTGGCCACCGCCCAGGCCTACCTCGACGGTGGCAAACACCTGTGGAACGCCGGCATGTTCTGCTTCAAGGCCAGCACTCTGGTGGACGAACTCGCCGCCCATGCGCCCGACGTGCTGGAGGCCGCCCGCGCCGCGCTGGACCACAGCCAGAGCCTGCAGAACAAGACCTCCCGCCAGCGCGAACTGGACTCGGAGGCCTTTGGCAGCGCACCGGATATTTCCATCGACGTGGCACTGATGGAGAAGTCCAAGCAAGTCGCCGTGGTGCCCTGCGACATCGGCTGGAGCGACATCGGTTCCTGGGAAGCCCTGCGCCAGCTCACCCCCAGCGACGCCCATGGCAACCAGGTCAATGGCGAAGCGATTCTGCATGACGTGCACAACTGCTACATCGACTCGCCCAAGCGCGTACTCGGTGCCGTGGGCGTGCGCGACCTGATCATCGTCGACACCCCGGACGCCCTGCTGATCGCCGACGCCCACCGCAGCCAGGATGTGCGCTACATCGTCGCCGAGCTCAAGCGCCAGAACCATCCGGCGTACAGCCTGCACCGCACGGTCACCCGGCCTTGGGGCACCTACACCGTGCTGGAAGAAAGCAGCCGCTTCAAGATCAAGCGCATCGTGGTCAAGCCCCAGGCGTCGCTGTCGTTGCAGATGCACCATCACCGCAGCGAGCACTGGGTGGTGGTCAGCGGTGCGGCGCAGATCACCAACGGCGAGCGCGAATTCCTGATCAACGCCAACGAGTCCACCTACATCCCCGCCGGGCACAAACACCGCCTGACCAACCCCGGCATCATCGACCTGGTGATGATCGAGGTGCAGAGCGGCGAATACCTGGGCGAGGACGACATCGTGCGCTTCGACGACATCTACGGGCGCGCCCCGGCTGAAGTGAAAAAATGATATGCGTACGTCTCTGATCATCCCGACCCGTAACGCCTCCAGCCACCTGGCACGCCTGCTGCCGGCGCTGCGCATGCAAACCCTGCAACCTGACGAGATGCTGGTGGTGGACAGCGCCTCCAGCGATGACACCGTGGCGCGCTTTCGCGAGTTCGGCGCACGGGTCGAGGTGATCGACGCGCGTGATTTCAACCATGGCGGCACCCGGCGCTGGGCCAGCCAGCAGGTGGGCGGCGATGCGCTGATCGTCATGACCCAGGACGCGATTCCCGCCACCCCCGAGACCTTCGCCAACCTGCTCGCCGAATTGCAGCAGGACCCGCTCAACGGCGTGGCCTACGGTCGCCAGCTGCCCCACCCCGATGCCGGTGTGCTGGGTGCGCAATCGCGGCACTTCAATTACCCCGAGCAGAGCCGCAGCAAAAGCCTGGCCGATGCGCCGGAGTTGGGCATCAAGACCTGCTTCAGTTCCGACTCGTTTTCCGTGTACCGGCGCAGCGTGCTGGAAGCAGTGGGCGGTTTTCCAGCGGATGTGATCGGTAGCGAAGACGCCTTTGTCGCTGCGCGCATGCTGCTTGAAGGCTACAAGGTGCGCTACGCCGCCACGGCGCTGGTGCATCACTCCCACGATTACAAACTCATGGATGAGTTTCACCGTTACTTCGATATCGGCGTGTTCTACGGCCGCGAACCGTGGATCAAACAGGCCTTTGGCGACGCGGGGGGCGAAGGCAAGCGCTATGTGCTGGCCGAACTCGCGGCCTTGCGCAAAGCCGGGGCCTTGCACCGCGTCCCCGAAGTGCTGGTGCGCAGTGCATTCAAACTGCTCGGCTACCGGCTGGGCCATCTGGAGCGTCGCCTCCCCCTCGCCCTCAAGCGGCGCATCAGCATGTTTCCCGGTTATTGGAGGTGAGCATCATGACCTACAGGAAGTCCCCCTTGATGAAACGAACCCTGCTCGTCGTGGCCATGATGGCCCTGGCCGCCTGCAATACGCCGGCACGCATCGTCCCGCCCGATGGCAAGACCGTCGAGGAAGGCAAACGCGCCCTCGAGCAGCTTGCCCAACTGCCACCGGCGGTGGAACGCATCCGCATCGGCGACCAGTTGCGCATCGTGCGCGATGCCGGCGAAATGCCGACGCTGTCGGCGTTCAACGTCAGCACCATTTATGAGCTGACGCTGTACACGGTGCAGACCGACGGCAAGATCAACTATCCGTTCCTGGGGCCGGTGCAGGTCGCCGGTCGCCAGCCTTCGGAACTGGCCACGGAGTTGACCGGCAAACTCGCACCCATCTACCGCGAACCACGCGTGACGGTGAACATCAACCAGGCGCCGGGCAGCTCGATCATCGTCGGCGGCGCGGTGAACAACCCGACGGCGGTGCAGATCGGCACGGCCAACACCCTGGAGCAGGCCATCCTCGGTGCCGGCGGGGTCAGCGCGGCGGGCAACGCGAGCATGGTCGCCCTGCTGCGCGAAGACGCCCAGGGCGCGTATCGCGCGTACTTCCTGGACTTCAGCCAACTGCTCAAGACCGGCCCCAACGGCCGCAAACCCGTGCGCCTGCAACGCGGCGATGTGGTGTTCGTGCCCAAATCCAACGTGGGCGAGCGCATCCAAGGGGTGGATACCTACATGAACCAACTGATCCCGTTCACCAAGTCCATTGGGGTGGGCTACAACTACACCCGAACCAGCGGCGGCAATAACTAAAGGAGCGACATCCCATGATCGAGATCCGTTCTTTTCGTGATCTTCTGCGCTTGTTCTTCATCTTCCGGCACGAGTTCAAACTCGCGGCGATTGCCGCGCTGGTGATCATCCTGCTGGGGGCGTTCCTGCTACCGGCCAAGTATGAATCCACCGCGCGGCTGTTGGTGAAACCGGGGCGTGATTCGACCTTGCCCATCGAGATCAGCAACCGCCAGGCGCTGGTGATGCCCAGCACCCAGCGCGACCCGATTGTCGACGAGGAGCGCCTGCTCACCGGCCGGCCCATCGTGCGTGCGGTGGCCGAGCATTACCTGGAAGTGATCGAAAACGCGCCGCCGCCGGAGGGCTTCTGGAAGCGCACCAAGTACTACGTCAAGAGCGGCGTGGGGGCAGTGTTCGACGGCGTGCGCGTGGTCATGGAAACCGTGGGTATCGTTGAGAAAACCACCCCGGTCGAACGCCTGGCCGCCGGCCTGGAGAAGAACTTCGAAGTGAGCCACGCCGCCGGTTCCACGGTGATGGACATCACGTTCAAGTGGAGCGACCCGGAAATCGCCCAGGCGGTGGTCAAGGATTGGGTCGAGACCTACATCAACGAGCGCACCGAGGCCTTGGGCCGCAAGAGCCTGTATGCCTTTTATGAAGGCCAGGTGGCCAACAGCGCGACCGAGATCAAGAGCTACAAGGAACAGATCCTCACCCACTTGAACGAGATCGGCGCGGCGAGCATCACCGACCGCCTGGAAGACTTGTCCGAGCGCATCAACGTGCTGCGCGGCGAGACCTTCAACACCACGCGGCTGATCGCGTCCTCCGATAGCGCCATTGCGAGCACGCGCACCCAGCTCAAGGGCCAGCCCAAGGAAGTCACCACGGTGCGCCAGATCGCCCTGAACCCGCAGCAGCAGGATTTGCGTCGCCTGCTCAACCAGAAGCTGCTGGAAAAGGCCGACATGATGCGCACCTACACCGACAACGCGCCGCCGGTCAAAGCCCTGGACGCGTCGATTCGGGCGATGCAGGTGCAGGTCAACAGCGAGGCCAGCACCGTGCAAGCCTCGGAGAACCGTGCGCCGAACACCCTGGAAATCCACTTGCAGCGCGTGTTGCTGGATGAAACCAGCAACAACCTGGCGCTGCGCACCCAACTGGTTCAACAGCAGAAACAACTGGTGAACCTGGAAGCGCAACGCAAAGAGGCCCTGGAGATTGAACCGGAGCTGGCCCGCCTCTCCCGCGAGCTGAACACCACCGAGCGCAACTACGCGCTGTACGTGGATAACCTGGAAAAATCGCGCATCGACCGCGAGCTGGACAACAGCCAGATCAGCAACATCGCGGTGATCGAAGAAGCCACCCTGAACCCGGGTCGCATCTTCCCGAAAACCTTGGTGATGCTGGTGTTGGCGATCCCGTTTGCCATCGTGGTCGGCCTGCTGGTGATCTACCTGTGCTACCTGCTCGACCAGCGCATTCACGACGGTGGCCTGGTGGAACGCAAATTCGGCCTGCCCCTGTGGACCACCCTGCCGGAGCTGGACACCTCCACCGCGCAAAGTACCAACGCGTTCAATGCGAGCATCTACCGCTTGTACAGCCTGCTGCAGCCCGACCGCATTGCCGAGCAAGGCCTGACCCTGGGCCTGACCTCGGCGCGCCACGGCGAAGGGGTGACCTTTGTGGTGGAGCAACTGCGCCAGTTGCTGCATGAAAACGTTGTCAATGTGCGGGTCGGCGGGCTGGAAGCCGCAGCGCCGGGTGAAGTGGTGCTGCTCGACGCCTCGGCCCTGCTGGACAACCGCGAGGCGTTCGTCAACCTGCGCCGCGCCGACCTGATCGGCCTGGTGGTGGAAGCGCGCAAAAGTACCGTACCAGTGGTGGAACATGCGCTGTCGATCCTCAACACCGCGTTTGGCAAGGTGGACGGCATCATCATCAACCGTCGCAAGTTCGAAGTGCCGGGCAAAGTGCTGCACACCATCGGCAAATACCGGGGAGCGTTCTGATGCGTATCGCCCTGCTCGCGCCCTTGCCGCCGGAAAAGAACGGGATCGCCGACTACGCGAACCATTTCCGCACGGCACTGGAACAACTCGGCGTGACGGTGCTGACACCGTTGGCCGGGGTGGCGGGCAATTCCGAGGCGATCCGGCACGCCATCGCGGCGTTCGACTGGCAGTCCGTCGACCTGGTGCACGCCGAGTTGGGCGGCGGGCGGCTGGGGGAATTCCTGGCCTTGCGTGAACTGCGCAAGGCCTACCCGCAGCTGGCGTTGACCGCCACCGTGCATGACCCGGAGCGAATCGTGTGGCGACGTGAACACCTGCCCTTCCCCTTGAACCTGATGGAACGTTTGCCGAGCCCGTTGCCCCAGGCAGCAGTGGTGCTGGCCGACCCGTTGACCCTGCGCGAAGAACGCCAGGTCGCCAAGGGGCTGACCCGGCTGGTGACCCTCACCCGCCTGGGTGCCGACTGCTTGACCCAGCGCATGCAACTGCCGGCCGGCAAAGTCGCGGTGATCAACCATGCCAACCTGGCGATTGCACCGGCGCCGCTACCGTCACTGGACACCCTGCGGCTGCTGTATTTCGGCTTTATCTACCGTGGCAAAGGCATCGAGGACCTGGTGCAAGCCTTGGCGGATGTGTTCAAGCAAGCCCCCGAATTGCGCGACCGCGTGCGCCTGACCCTGGCCGGCGGCACGGCCGCCGAAATGGCGTTTGGCACGGGCGGCAACTACCTGGAACAGTTGAACGCACAGATCGCGGCACAGGGCCTGACCGACGCCATCGACTGGCGCCTGAATCTGCCCGCCGATGAAATCGCCCAGACCATCCAGGCCCACCATGTAATGGTGCTGCCCTACCGCGAATCGAAAAAACTCGGCCTGCTCGGGCGCCAGCGCGGCACCAGTGGCGCGTTGTCCTGGGCCACCGCTTGCGGGCGCGGCGCGATCACCTCCGACGCGCGCGCGTTTGCCGAGGAAGTCGCCAGCGGCAACGGCGCGATCTACCCCGAAGGCGATGTGGCCGCACTGGGCGAACAGCTTTTGCGCCTGGCGCGCACGCCATTGCTGGCGCGGGATTGGGCCGAGCGTGCCGGGGAAATCGGTCGCGAACGCCTGTGGCCGTTGACCGCGCAGAAATTCAAACAACTCTTCGAGCAGGCCATCAGCGGAGCCCCTTATGGCGCGTAAACGCACCTACCTCGCCACCTTTGCGCTGGTTGCCGCCCTGGGCCTGACCGCATTTTTATGGGGACGCCAAGCGGACGCCGAAAGCCATGTGCTCAAGGGCAGCAAGGAGGTGGTGTGGAAGGATTTCCTGGGGGTGAATGCGCAGTTCCTGTGGTTCAGCCCCGAGCGTTACCAGAAGCAGATCGACCGCCTCAAGGCCCTGGGCCTGGAATGGGTGCGCCTGGATTTGCACTGGGATCAACTGGAAACCGCGCAGAACCAATACAAGCTCGCCACCCTCGATGAACTGGTGGGCAAGCTGCAACAGAACCAGATCAAGTCGGTGTTTTACCTGGTGGGTTCGGCACGCTTTATCACCAGTGCGCCACCGCTGTCGCTGTACCCGGACCAGTACCCGCCAAAAGACCCCAATGTGTTCGCCAACCGCATGGCGTTGCTTTCCCAGCGCTACCCCAGCGTCGAGGCCTGGCAAGTCTGGAACGAGCCGAACCTGATCGGCTTCTGGCGCCCGGTGGCGGATCCTGCCGGCTACGCGAACCTGTTGACCGTCACCACCCACGCGTTGCGCGCGGTGAACCCGACCAAACCGGTGGTCGCCGCCGGCATGGCGTTCTTCAGTGAAATGCCCAACGGCCAGACCATGTTCGATACCTTGGGCGCGCTGGGCGTGGTCAGTCTGAACACGATCATCTCCTACCACCCCTACACCCAATTGCCCGAAGGCAACGACTCGGCCAACCTGGACTTCATCGCCAAGACCACCCAGCTGAACCAGGCCCTGCGCAACGGCGGTGTGCAAACCTTGTGGAGCACCGAGTGGGGCTGGTCGACCTATAAGGGGCCCAAAGACGCTCAGGACATCATCACGCCTCAGGCACAGGCCGACTACGTGGTGCGCCGCCTGGCGCTGATGAGCGCGATGGATTACGACAAGATTTTCCTGTTCACCTTGAGCGACCTCGACCAGCGCGCCAGTGTGCGTGACCGCTCCTATGGCTTGCTGGACATCGACACCAACCCCAAGCCGGTCTACACCGCGCTGAAGAACTTCCTCGATGTCAGCGGGCCGAAGCTCACGCCGGGCGATCCGCCGGCTGCCGACGCATTGCCCGACGGCCTGTTCAGCATCGGCTGGACCCGCACCGACGGCCGCAAGCTGTGGTTCTTCTGGTCGGCCCAGGGCGGCAACGCGCACCTGCCGGGCTTGGCCAGCGCCACCCTGTACGACCCGCTGCGCGGCACACAAACCCCGGTGAGCGGCACCAACGGCCTGACCGTTCCGGTCAAGTCGAACCTGCAAATTCTGTTATGGGAGTGAGGCCTGCCATGCGCATTTTATGGATCCTGCCCTACTCGCCCTGGCCCGCCACCAGCGGTGGCAAGACGCGCCAGTTCCACCTGCTGCGCAGCCTGGCCGCGCGTGGGCATCGGATCACCTTGCTGCTGCATGACAAACACCCGGTATCGCTCACCGACCGCCAGGTGCTGGAGGCGTTTCTCGAGCAACTGATCATCCTGCCACGTCGCCCGTTGCGCAGCGTGAAGACGCTGATCGCCGGGCTGTTCGCGCCCTACCCGCTGCTGGCCAGCGTGAATGGCTTGTCGGGCGCGTTGCAGGACCGCTTCAACCAATTGCTCAACGAACACTGGGATGTGGTGCAGATCGAGCACACGTACACCTTTCAACCGTATGAAGATGCGCTGGCGCGTAAATCCCAGCCGTTCGTGCTGACCGAACACAATGTCGAATCCGCGCTCGGCGCGGCCACGTATGACCGCCTGCCAGGCTGGTCGCTGCCGTTCATTCGCTACGATCAATGGCGCTACACCCGCTGGGAACGCCGGGTGATGCGTCAGGCCACGCAGGTGGTGGCGGTGACCGACAGCGACGCCCAGACCCTGGAAAAAATCGCCGGCAAACCGGTGTCCGTGGTGGTCAATGGCGTGGATTGCGATCACTTCGCAGCCGCGCGTCCCGACCCGTCGACCCGCCGCGTGCTGTTCCTTGGCAACTACGAATACGCGCCCAACGTGGACGCCATCGAGTGGGCCCTGGATGAAATCCTGCCCAAGGTCTGGGCGCGTTGCCCGGATGCGCGCATGAGTGTGTGCGGCTTCGGCATGCCGGACAGTTGGCGTGAACGCTGGCCGGATCCGCGCATTGAATGGCAGGGTTTTGTGCCCAACCTGCTGAAATTGCAGTCGAGCTGTTCGGTGTTTCTGGCACCGCTGCGCCATGGCGGCGGTTCCAAGCTCAAGGTGCTGGAAGCCCTGGCCGCTGGCTTGCCGTTGGCGAGTACCGAACAAGGCGTGTCGGGGTTGGACCTGGTCGAAGGCCTGGACTACCTCGGCGGGCAGACCGCCGCAAGCCTGGCCGACGCCGTGGTGCGCCTGCTGCAATTTCCCGACGCCGCCGCGCCCATGGGCGAAGCCGGCCGTGCCTATGTGCGCCGCGCCCATGACTGGAGCGTCGCCGCCAGCCAGTTGGAAAAGGTGTACGCCAGCCTTTCGCCCCTGACTCACAAGGAGCCCGCATGCGTGTAGGCCTGGATTACCGCACCGTCGGCACCTCGCCGCAATCGGGCATCAGCCGCCAGGTGTACGCGCTGGAAAGCGCCCTGCACGGTCTGCCAGGCATCGAGCTTGAGCGGTTTACCGTGGCGCCCCTGGGCGATGAAACCCGTTTGCAGGCTCATTGCCCGGCCTGGGGCTGCGCCAAGACCGCGATGCACCAGCCGCAGAATCGCCTGCGGTTCGAGGCTGGTTTTCTGCCGCGTGCGTTGCGTGAACAGCAGATCGATTTGTACATCAGCACCTTCAACATGGGCCTGCCTTTGCCGCCCAAGCCGAAGGGGCTGCGCACGGTGGTGCTGTTGCATGACCTGTTTCAGATCACGCTGAACAACTACCACGCCAACCGCCTGAAGGCGCTGATCTACAAGACCTGCGATCGCCTGTCGATTGCCTACGCGGTGCACAGCGCCGACCGGGTGTGGACGCCGTCGCAATACAGCGCCGATGAAACCGCGCGGTTGTTTCCCAAGGCGGCCGGTAAGATTCGCGTATTGCCCAACCAGGTCGATGGCTTTGCCGACCTGGCGGCGGACCTCAGCGCACGCCAATTGCCCGAGCACTTTTGGTTGCTGGTGGGAACGCGTGAGCTGCGCAAGAACGTGCCGTTCCTGGTCGACGCCTGGCAGAGGGCGCGGCAGCAATCCCCCGCCGTGCCGGAGTTGGTGCTGGTGGGCAGTCTTGAGCATTTGCCCGAGGCCCAGCGTACCCTGCCGGGGATACGCGCACTCAGTGGCGTGTCGGACGCCGAATTGCATGCGCTGTACCGCCAGGCCTCGCGCCTGTGGCAGCCTTCCTATGCCGAAGGTTTCGGCCTGCCGGTGATCGAAGCCTTGAGCGTCGGCACCCCGGTAGCGGTGGCCAGCGGTACCTCGCTGGATGAAATCACCCCGCCCTCGGCGCCGCGTTTTTCGCCCACCGACGGCCCGGCGTTGACGCAACTGATGCTCAGCCTCGGCGAACGCACTGAAGAAGAATCCCCCGAGCAACACCGGCAATGGGCGCAACGCTTCAACCATCACGCCTATCGCCGACGCCTGGCCGAATTGATCGAGGAACTGAAGTGAGAATGACCCTGCCCAGCCTCGTCGCCATCCTCTTCGGCCTGTTGTTTGGCGCCGTTGCCCTGTTGTTGTCGCCGGCCAAGGCGTTCCTCGCCGTGATCGGCCTGGCCGGGGCGGTGACCATCCTGCGCTTTCCATTCTGGGGCCTCCTGCTCTTTGCCCTGGTGGCGACGTTCATGCCGTATTCCACGATCAACCTGGGCATTCGCAGTACCGTCAGCGAAGCCATTTTGGCGATGACCTGGGGCGCCGTGCTGTGGAACAGCTTCCTGGTACGCCTGCCGGATACGCCGAGCCTCACCCGGCGCCCGACCGACCAGATGCTGTTGTGGCTGATGCTGTTCAGTGTGTTTCCCTTTATTGTCGGCCAGGTCACCATCCACGCCGACAGCAGCGGCGTGGCCAACTGGTTGCGTTGGTTGCTGAACTTGTCGGGGGTGTTCCTCTGCGCCAAGTTGCTGGTGGACCACAAGCACCGCGAGTCCCTGGTGATCGCCCTGTTGCTGGGCAGCCTGGCCATGCTGGTGCTGTCGATTGCGGTGTTCGTGCGCACGCGCTCCGGGGCCGGCATCGCGCCAGTGCTGGCGCTGTTCAACTACGGCAACTTCGACATGCTGAAATTCGGCCTGGAAGCCATGGCTTCGCGCATGGGCTCGCCGTGGATGCACCCGAATGCCATCGGCGGGATCATGGCGCTGCTGCTGCCCCTGGCCTTCTGTTTCGGCATGACCGAACAAGGCTGGAAACGTGCATTGGGCCTGGGCGTGGCGTGCCTGGGCGCGGCGGCCTTGCTGCTGGCGAGTAGCCGTGGCGCGATGGTCAGCCTGGCGTTGGTGCTGCTGTGGATGGCCACGCGCCGGGTGCCCTACACCGGGCGTCTGCTGATGATCGGCGCGGTGCTGACTGTCGTACTGGTGATGGCGTATCCGCCATTGCAGGAACGCCTGGCGACGATCTTTTCTTCGAGCAACGCCAGTACCGAAGTGCGTTTCGACGAGTACCGCATGTTCCCGCAGGCAGTGGCGTCGTACCCGTTCGGCATCGGCTTCAAGGTCGATCCACCGGTGCCAGACACGCACTTGCTGGGCATCTCCAACCTGTGGCTGAACTACATCTACAAGACCGGCATCGTTGGCATGCTGTTCTTCATCGCGGTGACCGTGCGCTGGTGGCGTGAAGCGCGCCCGGAACGCGGCCCGATCCGCCTGACCAAAGACAATGCGCTGTGGCTGGGCACCACGGCGGGGATTCTCTCAGCGCTGGTCAGCGGCCTGTTCGACCACTATTTCAGCTTTGCGGTGGTGATGGTCGCGCTGTTCTGGCTGATGGTCGGCATCAACGTGTTGGAGGCACGCCGGCTGTTTCCGGCACGCCTACCGCAGGTGAAACCGGTGGTCTATCGCAAACCCGTGCTTGATGGCGCCAAGCCCTGATGCTGGGCTCCGCCGTCTGGCTGACGCTGGCGACACTGCTGGGCCTGTGCCTGGGCTTTGCCCGCGAATGGTTGCTGGTGGCGGCCTGGGGCGCGGGCGAGCGCAGTGACGCATTCCTGATCGCGCTGTTTTTACCGGAAGCGCTGCGCATGTCACTGGCCGGCGGCGTGCTGAGTGCCGCGGCGCTGCCGCTGTACCTGGCGCGCAAGGACGACGAACGCCTGGGCTGGCTGGCCGTGTTGTTCCCGGCGCTGCTGCTGATCGCGCTGGTCACCAGCCTGTTGCTGACGCTGTTGGCGCCGTGGCTGGTGCAACTGCTCGGCCCGGGCTTGGCGGCGAGTGCCACGGCGCTCGCCAGCAGCAACTTGCAGATCGTGGCCTGGTGCGTGCCAGGGCTGATGTTGCACGCGCTGTTCAGCATCCCGTTGCAGGCCAGCGAACGGTTTGTGCTGGCCGGTCTGGGTTCGTTGTTGTTCAACCTGCCGCCGGTGACCTACCTCGCCCTGGCCGGCGCCGCCACCCAACCTCATTCGCTGGCCCTGGCCTGCCTGGCCGGTAGCCTGTTGATGCCGTTGGCGCTGCTGCCATCGATGTGGCGCCAGGGCTGGCGGCCGTGGCGCTGCCAATGGTCGCTGGCGCCGCTGCGGGAGTTGGGCCAGCGCATCGGTCCATTGTTGCTGAGCAACGGCGCCAGCCAAGGCTTGGCCCTGATTGAACGGCTGGTGGCGTCGCTGCTGGGTGAAGGCGCGGTGACCTGGGTCAACCTGGCGCGCAAGCTGATGAACCTGCCGCTGATTGCACTGATGAGCCTCAACCAAGTGCTGCTGGGCATGATGAGCCGCCGCCAGGGCGATGAACGCCTGGCCCTGCTCAAGCGCGGCCTGGAAACCGCCAGCGTACTGACCCTGCCCGCCGGTGTCGGCCTGGTGGCGGCGGCCCCGAGCCTGGTGGCGTTGCTGCTGCCCAAGCAATCGCTGGACTCGCCGTTGCCGCTGCTGCTGGCCTGGTTTGCCGTGCCGTTGGTATTCGGCGCCTGGAACGCTTTGCTCGCGCGGTATGCCTACGCGGCCGGGGACACGCGCCAGCCACTGCGCTGCGAATTGCTCGGCAGCCTGGTCAACGTGCTGCTGCTCGGTGTACTGCCGTTTGTGTTCGGCTTGGCGGGGATTCCGTTGGCGGCATTGGCCGGGGTGATCTGCACCGCGCTGCTGCTGATGCAACGCCAGGCCTTGCTCGGCGCCCTGCCTTGGGCGCGGAGCTGGCTGCTCAGTGCCGTGCTGATGGGCGTCGCGGCGTTGGCGCTGTTTCGGATTGAAGGCGTGTGGCTGCAACTGGGGCTGAGTACCCTGGCCGGCGCCGTGGTGTTGCTGGGCATGGGGCTGTGGCTCAAGCCGTGGCGCAAGGCATGAATGATCGATCGGGGATAGGTGGATGAAACATCGTTGGATTCAAATGGACATTGCCAAGGGCATCGGCATCCTGATGATCGTGTACGGTCACAGTTGGTTCGTGGCGAACTCGCTGGAGCTGCAGTACCCGATCATCGCCTCGTTCATCTTGCCGTTGTTCTTTTTCCTCTCCGGCGTTTTTTTCAAGCCAGAGCAGCCGTTTGTGGAGATGGCCGTGCGCAAGGCCGATGGCCTGCTCAAGCCGTTTTTCTTCACCATGCTGGTGTATGTGATCGTCCGCGACGTGCTGCGCGGCCAACCCCTGCTGCCGGACATCGGCGGCGTGCTGTATGCCTCGGTGGATACCATTCCCTGGCAGGCGCTGTGGTTTCTGCCGCACTTCTGGGTGGCGATCCTGTTCAGTTGGGTGATGCTGCGCCTGATCCAGCGCCTTAAGCTGTCACTGCCGGTGAGCTGCCTGCTGATGGCGGTACAACTGTTGATCGGCATCTGGGTTCTGCCGTGGTTCTGGCAAATACCGGTGAGCGTCGGCGGGCAGACCTGGACGTTGCCCGGCCTGCCCTTCGGCCTGGAAATCACCCTGATCAGCAGCACGTACTTCATCTGCGGTTACCTGCTGCGCGACTGGCTGCGTCGACATGAGGGATCGTGGCTGGGGCTGCTGATGTCGGTGGCGTTGTTCGCCGCCGTGTTCCTCTACAGCCACGCCACCATGGACCTGGCGCAGCGCCGCTACGACCACTGGCTGTGGACCAGCCTGCTCGCGGTGCTCGGCGTGTACGCGTGCTGGTCGCTGGCGCGGGTGCTGATGGTATCGACCGTCATCACACGGGCGATGACCTACATTGGCCAGAACACCTTGATCCTGCTGATCTTCCACGGCGAGATCCAGCACAAGACCGTGGACCTGCTGGAGCGCCTGGGGCTGCACGCGCTTGTCGCGGCCTGCGTGGGTTTCGTGGTGGCTGTGGTGGTGCCTTTGTTGATCGGGGAAGTGATCAAGCGGGTGGCGTTTTTGCGGTTTTTCTACTTTCCGTTTCCGGTGCGCAAGGCGCCTGTCGCAAAAACGGCGCCTTGAGGGCACCGTTCAATCGCTACGTCAGAAGTCGTATTTGACGCTGGTCATCAGGTTACGCGGCGGCCCGTACATGCCGTGGTTGCCGGCGTAGCTCAGGTATTCACGGTCGAACAGGTTGTTGAGGTTCAGCGAGGCGCTCAGTTTGGGTGTCACGTCGTAGCGCACCAGCAGGTGAGTGATGGCGTAGCTGCCCTGGCTGAAGGTGTGCAGGTCTTCCCCGACCTTGCTCTGCCAGTTCACCCCGCCGCCCACGGTCAGTTTGTTGAACGCGCCAGGCAAACGGTAGGAGGTAAAGGTTTTCAGGCTCTGGCGCGGCAAAGTGGTAACGATGCGTTTGTCGTCGGCATCGGTGCTGACCGCATAGGCATAGCCAGCGGAGGCCTGCCAGCCGTCAGCGAGTTCGCCGTTGAGTTCCAGCTCCACGCCTTCGGTGGTGGTGCCCTGCTCGTTGCGATAGGTGTTGCCGCCCGGAGTGTCGATCCAGATGGCCAGGTTGTCCTGCTCCAGCTTGAACAACGCCAGGCTGGTGTTCAGCTTCTCGTCGAAGAAGCTGCCTTTGAGGCCGACTTCATACCCTTTGCCCTCCATGGGCGGCAGCGCCTTGTTATTGATGTCGCGTACCCAACTGGCCTGAGGGTTGAAGATTTTGGTGTAGCTGGCATAGGCCGACCAATTGTCGGTGAGGTCATACACCACGCCAGCGTAAGGAATATAGACGCCGGTTTCCGATTCATCGGAGCGTGTCGCCGTGCCGCCGTAAGGGCGGTCTTCGGTTTCGCGCTTCCAGTCGATCACGCGGCTGCCGAGGATCACGCTCAGGTCATCGGTGACCCGCAGCCGCGTGCTCAGGTAAGCGGCGTACTGGCTCTCATCCACCGAGGATTTACCGGTGACATTGAACACGGGCTTGGCTGACTGGCCGTCCCAGTTGAGCAGGTTGTCGATGGCACCGGCAGGCGAGCTGGAATAGTCGTAATGCCATCCGCCGTAACTCGGTACGCTTTCCTTATATTTTGACAAGGTGATACCCGCGATCAGCTCGTGCTCACGGCCGAGCAGGTCGAAGGGGCCGGTGGCGTAAAGATCGAGGTTGTCCTGGCGCGGTGTACCGGAGAAACGCACCGGCAATTGGGTGGTGCCGCTGCCATCCGTGTTGAGGGATCCGTTGACGTAGTTGAAGACTTCGTCGAACTGGTTTTCGGTGTGGGTGAATTCGGCCTTGGCGCTCCAGCCGCTGTCGAACTTATGTTCGATCGCCGTGAAGAAGCTGGTCTGTTCATGATCGTTGTAGGACCAGGCCGGAGCGGTGTTCAGCGAACGGTTAAGGTTAGTGCGCGAACCGTCGGTAAACCGTGTGGGTAAACCGGAACGCGCTGGCGAATCGACGTCGGTGCGCAGATAGCTGAAGCCCAGGGTCAGCAGCGTGGCTTCGCTCAGGTCGAATTCGGTGATGCCATAGAGCAGTTGGGTTTCCTGCTTGTAGCGGTCGATCCAGGCGTGTTCAGTCTTGTAGTCCGCGACCAGCCGGCCGCGCACATTGCCGGTTTCGGTCAGCGGGCCGGAGACGTCCAGGCCCGTGCCATAACGGTCCCAGGTGCCCCCTTCAGCCGTGACGCTGGCGCGAGCCTCGGCCGTCGGGCGTTTGCGGATCAGGTTGATGGTGGCCGCCGGATTGCCCATGCCGCTGATCAGGCCAGTGGCGCCGCGCACGATCTCGACACGGTCGTACATGGCCATGCTTTGGGTGTAGTTGTCCATGCGCGTGGCGGTGGGCACACCATCGATTTCGAAGTTCTGGATCTGGAAGCCACGCGAGAAATAACCGTCACTCTCCGAGCCCAGGCCATCGCGCAACACAATGATGCCGGGAGTGGCATCGAGGGTGTCACTGAGGTTGGTGAGGCGCTGATCATCCAGGCGCTGGCGGGTCATTACGGTGAGCGACTGCGGGGTTTCCCGAGGCGTCAGATTCAGGCGCGTCGAGCTGCTGGACGACTGCGTGGTATAGGAACCGGTGCCTTCGGTGGTCGAGCCCGGTGCCTTGCCCGAGATCGATACGGTGCCCAGTTGCAGCGCGCCACCCGCCGGGCGTGGCTCCAGTGAATAGGTGTTACCGCTGCCATGCACCGCTTGCAGATCGCTGGTGCTGAGCAGGATCGCCAGGCCAGTGTCCAGGTCATGCCGGCCGTGCAGGCCGGGGCTGGTCTTGCCATCCGTGAGCGTCGCCGGGTACGACAACAGGATCTGACTGGCCTGACCGAACTGATTGAGCGCCCCGGCCAATGAGCCGGCCGCAATATCGAAATCCAGGTCCGGTGCCGCTTGAACCCAGGCCGACGTCAGCAACAATGGCGTGGCGACTGTCACGCTGGCGATGCCTTGCATGACGGCCAGAGCCAGAGAGGTGTTCAACGTTCTGCGATGTGGTGTGCGTGGCTGCATGCCCAATTCCCCAGTGAAGGTAGTGTCTGGGGATATAAGTCTCGTGAGAAACGCAAACGGACCACCCTGGCGCGAACTAAATTCAAACCCGGTTCTGGCGGGGGTTGAGGGTGACCCAAAAACGTGTGAAATGCTGCACTTCCAGCTTCAAGGTCTGCCCCAACGCGGCAAGGATGCGGTCGGTGTCGGACAGCGGATAAGTGCCGGACACACGCAAGTCTCGCACTGCCGGGTCACAGGTCAGGCGCCCGCGCCGGTAGCGGCTCAACTCGTCGAGGAAGTCCTCCAACCGCATGCCTTCGGCAACGATCATGCCCCGGCTCCAGGCCAGCTCGCCATCCCGTTGCGGACGACGGGCGAGCAAGGTGTGGGCATCAAAGCTGACCAGCTCATTCGCTTGCAGCACCAGGCTGCGTGACGGGATCTGCACCGACAGTGCGCCCTGGTCGGCCCCCAACTGGGTAAAGCCATCACGCTGGCGCACGCTGAAGCGACTGCTGACGGCACGGGTCAGGCCCTCGGCGGTCTGCACCCACAGCGGACGGGCGTCGGTGAGGTTGGGGTCCACCAGGATTTCACCGCGCAGCACCTGGATTTTCCGTGCGTGCGCAGTGTATTTCACATCAATGGCGGTGTCGGTGTTGAGCTGCACCTGGGTGTTATCCGCCAGGCCGATGCGCCACTGCTCGCCGACGGTGGTGCTGTAGTCGCTGGTCCAGTGCTGCACCAACGCCGTGTCCTTGACGCTCCAGGCAGTAGTGCCCGCCGCCAGCAGCACGGCAAGGTGTTTGATCACTCGACGACGGGACATTGCCGGCAGCAACGTTGCGCGAGCCAAGGCCTGATGAGCCGGCGCGCGCACGTCTTGCATGCGTTGGAGAAACCGCTGGGAATGCTGCCAGGCCAGTTCATGGGCCGGGTCCTGCTCGCGCCAGCGCTGCCAGTCGGCGCGGGTCTGTTCAGTGACGTCCGGCGCCTGTAATTCCAGTTGCCAGTGCATCGCCTGCTCGGCGGCTTCGAGGGATAACGGCGATGGATTCATCAACGTTGGCTGTCCAGCAGGATGCACTGCGCACCCGCCTTGACGATGTAGCGCTTGACCGTGGTAATGCTGGCGCCGAGGCGCTCGGCAATCTCGCCGTGGCTGAGACCATCAAGCTGCGACCACAGGAATGCCTGGCGCACCGGCAAGGCCAGGCGGCTGAGCACTTCATCGAGGGCCATCAGGGTTTCCAGCAGAATCCACTGGGTTTCGGCGCTGGGCGCAGACTCTTCCGGCAACAGGGCCAGGGCTTGCAGGTAGGCTTTTTCCAGCTTTTGCCGACGGAAATGATTGGACAGCACACTCTGCGCCACCTTCGCCAGGAAACTGCGCGGCGCCAGAATTTCAACCGGCTGGTTTTTTGCCAGCAGCCGCAGAAAGGTGTCCTGAGCCAGATCGGCGGCACTCTGCGGGCAGTTCAAGCGACGCCACAGCCATTGCTGCAACCAGCGATGTTGTTGGCGGTACAGGGTGGCCAGATCAGTGGGGCTTACCGCAGGAGTCGAAGACATGGAAGGCGCGCGCGAAGAATGAGGCGTAAATGATAACGGTTATCATATTCTTCGTTGCGTCGATGCTGCAAGTTTCTGCTGCAGGAGCCGGCTGGCCGGCTCCTGGCGGGGGTCAATCGTCCAGTGGTTGCGGGGCTGCGTGCTTGGCGGGTTTGCCGGCCTTGGCACCGGGTTTCGCCGCCGGAGCAGCGGCAGCCGGTTCAGGCTCGGCGGGAGCGGCGGTTTCTTTCTCGGCCATCGGCATCTGGTCAATGGCGCTGAAGAAATCCTTCAGGTCGAGGGTATCCGGTGGCACGGTCTTCTCGACTTTCTTCTCGCCGTCCTTGCCCACCAGGATCACTTTGGTGCCACTGCCGGCACCCAGTTTGAGGGCACGGATCAGTGCGTTGGTTTCCGGCGGCGTGAGCTTTTTATTGTCCTTGGGGTCCTTGGCGAACTTCTCGCCTTCGGCGCCGATGCTGCCGAACTTCACGGTGTAGAACACCATGTTGCGTTCTTCGAAAGACTGCTTGGTCGCAGGCTCGTCCAACTGTTTCTTGAGGGTCGCCAAGGTGTTGTTGCCGGAATCAAGCTCTACCACCACCAGCGGCCGGGCCTTGCCCAAGTCTTGCTTGAGCGGGTTGATATCATCAGCAGCCAACAGCGGCCCCGTAAAAGCCATCAAGGTAGCCAGGGTCAGCGACCGGATGAGCATGCGCACCTCCTTTGTATTCCATGCAGGGTTCTTGAGTTTCATGTCTGCGACAGTCAAATTCAAGGATGATTCCTACACCACTTTAAGAAAGCGTAGGACAGGACGCCCGCTACGCAAGGGTTTGGTAGGCTCAAGTGTCATTGTTTCCACTGATTTCGGAAACATCATGAGACCTTCCACTCGGGCCAATGCCGAGCAAATACGGGGGCGACGATGGGGTCGGCATCCACCTGCGCCAGGCTCTGGGCAAAGCCCGGCGCCAGGCCGTTCAATGCCTCTCGCGCTTCATCCCAGCGCGACACCGCTGCCGCCATGAGGCCCAACGCATTCGGCACGCCGTTGGGCGCAAACAGTTGCTCGTCGAACTGATCGGCGAACATCACCCAGGCCTGATGCAGGTAACGCCGGGTGCCCGCCACCAATTGCGCCTGCACGGTTTCGTTGACGTTGCCGAGCCAGCGTTGCGGGTAGTCGATGATGCCGATGGCCGAGTAGCAATTGGCCGCGATGTACACCAGACCGCGGATGATCTGCGCACGGTTACCGGCCAGCAAGTCCGAGGCGGGATATTCCAGGCCCAGGTGGATCAGGATCGCGGCACTTTCGGTCAACACTTGGCCATCGGCGGTGACCAGGGTGGGCACCTGTTTGAGCGGGTTGATCCGGGCCAGCTCATCACTGCCCTCACCCTCCGCCCAGGAGGCCGCGTCCACCCGTCGCCACGGCACTGCACAGCGTTGCAGGGCGATTTCGATCATGCAAGAGCCGGATTCGTCGATGCCATACAGCGTGTACATGGGCTTTTCCTCCTAACGGTGCAGTTTGGCCTGCAAGTTCGCCTTCACCTGCGGCCATTCCGAATCGATGATGCTGAAGCGCACCGAGTTGCGCTTGCGCCCGTCGGGCATGATGCGCTCGTGGCGCACGATACCTTCCTGCACAGCGCCGAGGCGCAGGATCGCGGCGCGGGACTTTTCGTTGAGCTCATCGGTGGTGAATTGCACGCGCACGCAGTCGAGCACTTCGAACGCGTAGGTCAGCAACAGCAGCTTGGCTTCGGTGTTGATCGCGCTTTTCTGCGTGGACAGCGCCAGCCAGGTATGGCCGATTTCCAACTTGCGATTGACCCGGTCGACCTTCCAGAACCGCGTACTGCCGACCACTTGGCCGTCTTCACGACGCACCAGGGTGAACGGGATCACGCTACCGGCGTCACGCCCCGCCAGGGCGGTGTCGATGTATTTATCAACCGTGTCCGGGCCCGGTACGTTAGTGACCTTCAGGTTCCACAATTCGCCATCGGCGGCGGCGTCGAGCAAGGCAGCCCTGTGTTCCCTTTGCAGGGGCAGGAGTTCGACCGTGGTGCCGGTCAGTGTGATCAGGGTCATGGTGGCAGCGCCGTCTGGGTGGTCATCAGAGACAGAGAGTGCAGGCTGCCACCCTGACGAATCAAGCGTTTTAAAACAGGCCCATCTGACCGCCCACCAGGGTACTGAAATCGTCATTCACGAACGGCAGGATCGCATCCGCCACCGGTTGTAATTGCCGGGTGACGTAGTGGTCGTAATCGATGGGCGCTTGCCGCACTTCCAGCGGTTCCGGGCCGTTGACGCTGATCACGTAGCTGATCCAGCCACCGCGCTGGTACTGGCGCGGGCGGTTCAGGCGGTCGTTGTACTCATCGGCCAGACGCGCGGCGCGCACATGGGGCGGCACGTTGCGCTCGTAGTCGTCCAGCCGGCGGCGCAGGCGTTTGCGGTAGATCAGCAATTCATCGAATTCGCCGCTGAGGGTACGGCGCACGTAGTCGCGGATGTAGTCCTGATGCGGCTGGCGATGGAAGATGCGTTGGTAGAGTTCCTGCTGGAAGCGACGGGCCAGGGGCGACCAGTCGCTGCGCACGGTTTCCAGGCCTTTATAGACCATGTCTTCGCTGCCATCGCTGCGCACCACCAGGCCGGCATAGCGTTTCTTGCTGCCCTCCTCCGCACCACGGATGGTCGGCATGAGGAACCGCGTGAAGTGGGTTTCGTACTGCAACTCCAAAGCGCTTTGCAGGCCGAACGCGGTGAGCAGGTGCTCGCGCCACCAATCGTTGACGTGCTGTACCAAGGCTTGGCCGATACGGCTGGCATCCTTTTGGGAATGCGCGCTGCCGAGCCACACGAAGGTGGAGTCGGTGTCGCCGTAGATCACCTCATAGCCTTGTGCTTCGACCAGTTCGCGGGTCTGGCGCATGATCTGGTGGCCACGCATCGTGATCGACGAAGCCAGGCGTGTATCGAAGAAGCGGCAGCCGCTGGAGCCGAGTACGCCGTAGAAGGCGTTCATGATGATTTTCAAGGCCTGGGACAGCGGCGCGTTGTGTTCGCGCTTGGCCTCTTCGCGGCCTTCGGAAACCCGCGCGACGATGGACGGCAAGCAATGCCGGGTGCGGGAAAACCGTGCGCCGCGAAAGCCTTCTACCGAGTCACTGTCGTCGGGGTACTTGAGGCCTTCGATGAGACCCACCGGGTCGATCAGGAAACTGCGGATGATCGACGGGTAGAGGCTTTTGTAGTCGAGCACCAACACCGATTCGTAAAGCCCAGGGCGTGAGTCCATGACAAATCCGCCGGGGCTGGCCTGGGGCGGTTTGTCGCCCAGGTTCGGCGCGACGAAGCCCTGGCGATGCATCAACGGCATGTACAAATGGGTGAACGCGGCGACGGAGCCGCCGCTGCGGTCGGCCGGCAAGCCGGTGACGCTGGCGCGCTCCAGCAGGAACTTGAGCAGTTCGGTCTTCTCGAAAATCCGCGTGACCAGCTCGCAGTCCTTGAGGTTGTAGCGCGCCAGGGCGGGCTTGTCCTCGGCGAACATGCGGTTGATCTCGTCCATGCGCTGGTACGGCGTGGAGATGTCCTTGCCTTCGCCCAGCAGCGTTTGCGCGACGTTCTCCAGGCTGAAGGATTCAAAGCTCCAGGTGGCCGAACGCAGGGCTTCGATGCCATCGATGATCAAGCGCCCCGCTGCGGCGGCAAAGTAATGATTGCGGCTACCGTGCTCGCGCCAGGCCATCGGTTCTTCGCCCCGGCCGAGCATGAGCGGCACATTGAGGCGCTGGGCATGTTCGTGCAGCACGCGCAGGTCGAACTGCACCACGTTCCAGCCGATGATCGCATCGGGGTCGTGCAGCGCCAGCCATTGGTTGAGGCGTTCGAGTAGTTGGGCACGGGTGTCGCAATAGTCGAGCTTGAAGTCCACGGCGTCGGTTTTGTTCGGCGGGCCAAGCATGTACACCTGGCGCTCGCCGCAGCCTTCGAGGGCGATGGAATAGAGATCGCCCTGGGCGGTGGTCTCGATGTCGAGGGACACCAGTTTCAGCGGCGGACGGTAGTCGGGCGCGGGTTTCATCTGTGCGTCGCACAGTACGTCGCTGGCGTCGGCTGTGCCGCCGAACCACACTGGGGCAGTGATGAAACGCTCCATCATGTAGCGTTCGGGCGGGCGCACGTCGCCTTCGTAGACGTCGACGCCCGCCGCGCGCAGGCGTTTTTCCACGTCCATCGCCTGGCGGTGCTGGCGGGTGTACAGGCCGAGGACGGGGCGGTGATGGAAATCGCACAGCTGCAAGGGGCGCAGCTCGATGTCGCGCTCGCCCTTGAGCAGCCAATCCAGCGGCTTGCGATGGGCCTCGGGAATGAACATCACCGAGGTCTGCACGGGTAGGCGGACAAATCTCGGGCCCTGGTCGGTGGCCAGCCAGAAGCTGACCTCCGTGCCCGCCGGGGTATCGCGCCAATGCCGGGTCAGGACAAAACCCTGCTGTAAATCCACCGTACCGCACCTCAGGAATCGCTTTCAGGGCGTGATTCTACTCGGCATCCATGCACGCAGACCGTGTGAGTAAAAATTTGTTGCGTGACGTTAATAATAATTACTATCATTCGCGCCGGAGTCGTATCCGCGCAGTGAGGACGCGCAACGCCGTTGCCCTTTTCCTCACACATGACGGTTAGCCGTCAGGATCGCCCATGCCCGCCCCATTCGCCGTGCCGTTGCGCCCAACCCTGCTCGCCCTGTGCTGCTCCCTGAGCCTCAGCGCTCACGCTGCAACCCCAGCCACCCCGCAGGATGCGAACACCGGCCAGGAAGGCAACACGCTGGAACTGGGCGCCACCAACATCAACGCCGATGCCCCCGCGCCAAGCGCACTGCCCCCTGTATATGCGGGTGGCCAAGTGGCACGCGGTGGTCAATTGGGTGTGCTGGGCAACCAGGACATCATGGACGTGCCGTTCAGCATGGCCTCCTACACCGAGAAACTGATTCGCGACCAGCAGGCCGAAACCGTCGGCGATGTGCTGCTCAACGACTCGTCCGTACGCCAGGCGTCGGGGTTTGCCAACCAGGCGCAGACCTTCATGATCCGTGGCCTGCCACTGAATGGCGACGACATTTCCTTCAACGGCTTGTACGGCATCCTGCCGCGCCAGATCCTCTCCACCGACGCCTTGGAGCGCGTGGAAGTGTTCAAGGGCCCGAACGCCTTCATCAACGGCGTGACGCCCGGCGGTTCGGGGATCGGCGGCGGTGTGAACCTGCAACCCAAGCGCGCCGATGACGTGCCGCTGCGTCGGTTCAGCACCGATATCAGCAGTGATGGCCGGGTGGGCGAACACTTGGATATTGGCCAGCGTTTCGGTGAGGACAATCGTTTTGGCGCACGGGTGAACCTGTCACAGCGCGAAGGCGATACCGGCATCGACGATGAAAACCAACGCTCGAAGCTGTTTGCCGTCGGCCTGGACTACCGTGGCGATGCGTTGCGCCTGTCGAGTGACTTTGTGTACCAAAAGCAGCGCATCAACGGCGGGCGCAACTCGGTCTTTTTGGGCACCGCCACCCATGTCCCGGATGCACCGTCGGCCGACACCAACTACGCGCCGAGCTGGAGCAGTACCAACCTTGAGGACACCCTGGGGATGCTGCGCGCCGAGTATGACTTGAATGATAACTGGACGGCCTATGCGGCGGCCGGTGCCAAGCACACCCGGGAAATGGGGCAGTATTCATCTGTCACCCTGACTGACAACAGCGGCAACGCCCTGGCAAGCCGTTCGACCATTGCCCACGAAGAGGACAACCGCAGCGCCATGGGCGGCCTGAATGGCAAGTTCCAGACCGGCGCTGTCAGTCACCGTCTCAACTTCGGTTTGGCCGGTATCTGGACCCAGGCGCGCAACGCCTATGTGTTCAACGCCTCATCGACAGCGACCCCCACCAATATCTACGACCCGGTCACTGGCGCGCCGCCCACCTTGAACAACCCACGCAATACGCCAGGCACGGATTTCAGCGACCCGACCATTACCGCCAAGACCTTTGTGCGCAGTACGGCGGTGTCCGACACGCTGGGGTTCTTCGATGACCGCCTGTTGGTGACGGTCGGTGCACGCCGCCAGCAGATTGTCGTGCAGGGTTACAACTATATGAGCGGCACCCGCACGGCCAACTACGACGAGTCGATCACCACGCCGGTCTACGGCCTGGTCTTCAAGCCGTGGGAGCACGTGTCCTTCTATGCCAACCGCATCGAAGGGTTGGCCCAAGGCCCGACCTCCCCCGTCAACTCGGGCAACCGGACCATCATCGGCGGTGGCGAGGTGTTTGCGCCAGCGCGCTCCAAGCAGATTGAAGCGGGCGTGAAAGTCGACATGGGCACCTATGGGGCAACACTGGGTGTTTACCGTATCGAACAACCGGGGGCCGGTTACGTTCAGGTCATCGATGCAACGACAGCGCGTTATGTCCGCGAAGGCCTGCAAATCAACAAAGGCGTGGAACTGAACGTCTTCGGCGAACCGGTCAGCGGCCTGCGCCTGCTGGGCGGTGTGACGGTGATGAAGACCGAACTCAAGGACACGCAAAACGGCGCCAACGATGGTAACCGCGCCATCGGCGTGCCTTCGTTCCAGCTCAATGCCGGCGTGGATTGGGATGTGCCCGGCCTGCAAGGCGTGACCCTCAACGGCCGCATGCTGCGCACCGGTGGGCAGTACGCCGACGCCGCCAACAACCTGAGCCTGCCAGCCTGGAACCGTTTCGATATCGGCGCGCGCTACAACTTCAAGGTGGCCCAGCGTGATGTCACCCTCGGCGCCACCGTGGAGAACGTCGCCAACGAGAAGTACTGGGAATCGGCCCAGGGCGGTTTCCTGAGCCAAGGCGATCCGCGCGTCGCCAAGCTGTCGGCCAGCGTGGACTTCTAACAGGACGGCAACAACGTGAGCCGGCAGATTTGCGCATCGCCGGCTCACCACTAGACTCAGGGCTCCTCTCACATGGAAGTCCTGACAATGAAGTTAACTCGTTCCCTGCGCCAGGCAATCGCCCTGGCCACCCTGCTGTCTGCCGGCCACCTGGTGGCCCATGCCGCCGATATCCCGCTGTCCAAATCCCTTGAAGCCGATGAAGTCACCACCAAGGTGCTGGCGGTAGATGCCGCCAAGCATCAAGTCGTGCTTGCGGGTGCCGAGGGCCGTGAGGTGCATGTGCAGCTCACCGATGCCGCCAAGGACCTGGGCAATCTCAAGGTCGGCGACCAGGTCAAGGTATTGACCACCCATTCGGTCGCGGCCGTGCTGGACACCGACGTGGACAAGGGCGCACCGGACGCCAGCGAAAAAACCGGCGTGATCCGCGCCACCGCCGACAACCCGAACCCAGGTGGCGCGGCCTTCCGCCAGGTTCAGGTGCAGCTGAAGATCACCCATATCGACCTGAAGAAAAACCAGGTCACCCTGGAGAATCCAGCCGGTGCGACGAAGGTGTTGAACGTTGAGAAACCGGAAATCCGCGCCGGCCTCAAAGACCTCAAGGTCGGGCAGAGTGTGGTGGTGACTTACACCGACACCCTGGAGATCACCACCGCTCACGAAAGCTGAGACCGGTGAAAGGCGGGCATCACTGATGATGCCCGCTACCCTCAAGCCTGACGGGCCCGGCTCAAGTAGTTTTCGATGTTGCCCATCTGTTCGTCCCAGCCACGGGAATTCATTTTGAAGGCCTTCTGCCGTCGTGCCTCAGGCACGGCATCGAACCCGGATTCGACCACCCGCAGCAGAATGCCCGGCGCCCGATCCTCAATCGTGAACTCCACCAAGGTTGGGGTTTCCTGGTCGTAGTCGACACCCTCCTCGACCGCGAAGGGATGCCACCAGAATGAGAACAGGGTTTGCGGCAGGATGCGTTCGATCCTGGCCTTCCAGATCACATGTTCGTAACCGGGATACGTGATCGGCGCTTCGATGCTTTGCCCGGCTGTGAAGGTTTTGCCGTCGAGTGCGATACCAAACCACCGGCCGAATTGCTCGGCATCGGTGAGGGCTTCCCAGACCTGTTTACGTGACGCGTTGAGCAGGACTTTTCGTTCGATTCGATCCAATACGTGCATAAGTCACCTCCTCCATTGACAGTAGGCGACATCGAACAATGCGCAACCTTTCGGCCACGCATTGGTGTTGCGACTTGCTTCAGAACGTCCACTTGGCGGAACAAAGGCAATGGCTATGCGCCGCGTGGTGGCAAAAGGTAGATTGTCTCCTCTCCTCTGAGGTGACGTGTGATGACCCAACCACTCAATGGCAGTTGTTTCTGCAAGGCTGTGCGGTACCAGTTAGACAGCTTGGATATGCCTATCAGCCACTGCCATTGCGACAGCTGCCGCAAGGTGCATGCGGCGGCCTTTGTCGCGACGGCCGGCGTGATGCGTGAACACTTTCGCTGGACCCAGGGCATCGAGTTATTAGCGCCCTTCGAGTCTTCGCCGGGTAAACACCGACATTTCTGCTCGCGCTGCGGCTCACACCTGATGGCGGAGCGTGGGCATCAACCCCACGTCATTGTGCGGGTGGCGACGCTGGACGATGATCCGGGGGTCAGGCCTACCGCGCACATCTGGACCACCCATGATGTGCCTTGGCTGGCCTACGAAGGCGTAGACCAGTGGGATGAGTGGATGACCTGAATCAAACCTTGGGATCACCGGGCGCTTTGGCTGGCGTCGCATATTGGGGTTTCAGATGGCCTTGCTGGTCGAGCAGCCAGGCGTCCATGATCTGGCGCACCACCGGACCCGCCACGCGGCCGCCGGCCTCACCGTTTTCGATCATCACCGAAATCACGATCTTCGGGTGTTCCGCTGGCGCGAAGCCGACGAACAGGGCGTTGTCGCGATGGCGTTCGAGGGTCTTCTCACGGTTGTAACGCTCGCCCTGCTTGATCGCCACCACTTGCGCCGTACCACTCTTGCCGGCAATGCGGTATTGCGCGCCTTGTGCGGCAGCACGGGCAATGCCGCGTGGGTCGTGCATCACCAGTTGCATGCCGTGATTGACCTGTTCCCAATCACGGGGGTCCTTGAGGACCACGTTCGGCATCGGGTTTTCATCCACCGGCGGCACGCCGTTGATGGTCTTGGCCAGGTGCGGTCGGTTCCACACGCCTTTGTTGGCAATCAGTGCGGTGGCCTGGGCCAGTTGCAGTGGCGTGACCTGCATGTAGCCCTGGCCAATGCCGAGAATCACGGTTTCACCCGGGAACCAAGGTTGGCGGCGCGTGGCGCGCTTCCAGGCCTGAGAAGGCATCAGGCCGGCTGATTCTTCGAACATGTCCAATGAGACTTTCTGGCCAAGGCCGAACTCAGCCAGATAGTCGTGCAAGCGATCGATACCCAGCTTGTGTGCAAGGTCGTAAAAGTAGGTGTCGTTGGAGCGCATGATGGCCGCGTCCATATCTACCCAGCCGTCACCGCTGTGGTTCCAGTTGCGGTATTTATGGTCAAAATCCGGCAGTTGGTAGTAACCAGGGTCGAACACGCGGGTTTGTGCAGTAACAACACCACTGTCGAGACCGGCGATGGCGACTTCCGGTTTGATCGTCGAGCCTGGCGCGTAGAGACCCCGTAGCACACGGTTGAACAGCGGCCGGTCGATGGAATCGTGCAGTGCAGCGTATTCCTTGAAGCTGATACCGGTGACAAACAAGTTCGGATCGAAACTGGGTTTGCTGACCATGGCGAGAACTTCGCCGGTTTGCGGGTCCAGTGCAACCACCGAGCCACGGCGATCGCCCAAGGCTTCTTCCGCGGCTTCCTGGAGGTGCACGTCGAGGCTCAGCACGATGTTTTTGCCGGGAATCGGGTCGGTGTGCTTGAGTACGCGCAGTACGCGGCCCTGCGCATTGGTCTCGACTTCCTCATAGCCGACGTGGCCATGCAGCTCCGATTCGTAAAAGCGCTCGATACCGGTCTTGCCGATGGACTGCGTACCGCGGTACTCCACGGAGTCGAGGGCTTTGGATTCTTTCTCGTTGATCCGGCCTACGTAACCGATGGAGTGCGCAAAGTGAGCGCCCAACGGGTAATGGCGGACGAACTGCGGTTCTACGTCTACGCCTGGGAGGCGGAACTCGTTCACGGCCAGTAGCGCGATCTGCTCTTCGGTCAGCTCGTAAAACAAGGTCACAGGGACGAAAGGATGGCGTGCCTGCTTCAGCGCCTTGTCGAAGACCGCGCGGTCTTCAGCCGGCAAGTGCAGCAAACTGACAATGGCGTCCAGCTCGCCCTTGAGGTCGGTGGTGCGCTCGCGAGTGATGGTCAGGTTGTAGCTGGGGCGGTTGTCGGCCAGTACCACGCCGTTACGGTCATAGATCAACCCGCGCGTCGGGGTAATCGGCAAAACGTGGACACGGTTGTTTTCGGAAATCGTCGAGTGATAGTCGAACTGTACGACCTGCAGGAAGTACATGCGCCCTACCAGCGCACAGGTGATGCCGATCACCAACAGTGCGCAGGCGAGCAAGCGCTTGTTGACCAGGCGGTTCTCTTTTTCGTGATCTTTGATCGGTATCGGTTCAGGCATTTCTACAGCATCTCGTTGAAGAAGGTCGACGCCGCGTCCTGCGGATGAAAGATCAATCCCTGTGAAAATGTGCTGCACCATACCAAAAATGCAGAAACACTTTGCATCGATTTCCCCAACGGCAGGTTTTGAGGGTTAAGAGAGGATGGATTTTGGCTCCAGAAAAGCCTCCAGACCGAAAGTACCGTATTCACGACCGATGCCGGATTGTTTAAAACCGCCAAAAGGCGCAAGGGGTTCGTGGGCCAGGGTGTTGATCAGCACGCGACCAGCGTCGATTTGAGAGGCCAGGGTGTGAGCTTTCTTTACATCGGTGGACAGAATATAAGCCTGAAGGCCATAGGGCGTGTCGTTGGCGATGGCCAGGGCTTCTGCTTCATCTTTGTAGGTGATAACCGAAAGCACTGGGCCGAAGATTTCTTCGCGAGCAATGGTCATCTGGTTCGTCACGCGGCTGAAGACAGTGGGTTTGATGTACCAACCGGCCGTGCATTCGTCGGGTAGACCCGGCCCCCCCGCCAGTAGGTGAGCGCCCTCTTCGACACCCATCTGGATATAGGCCTGAACCCTCTGCCATTGCTTGAGGCTGACCATGGGACCGACACTGGTGTTCGGGTCCTGCGGGTCGCCTGCACGGATGTTGGCAACTTCCTTGATGATCAACCGCTCCACCTCAGCCAAACGATGAGCAGGTACGAGGATTCGGGTGGCCGCGATACAGGCCTGCCCGCTGTTCATGAAGCCTGCCTGAAGCGCCATGGGGATGGCTTTTTTCAAATCGGTATCATCGAGAACCAATACAGGCGACTTCCCACCCAGTTCGAGGGTGATCCGTTTCAGGGTTTCAGCGCCCGCACGCAGGATGTGTTTACCTACTGCCGTGGAGCCAGTGAACGAGACCTTGGCAATGTCAGCGTGCGTACTGAGAACGGCACCAACGGTTTCGCCACGCCCTGTCACGATATTGAAGACTCCGGCGGGTAATCCGGCTTGATGAAGCGCGCGGGTAACGACTGAGGTTTGCAAGGCGCTCATTTCGCTGGGCTTGATCACGGCCGTACAACCGGCAGCGAGGGCGGCGGCCAGCTTACCGCAGATGAAGCCAGCGTTGCTGTTCCAGGGCGTGATAAGCCCAGCGACGCCCAAGGGTTGCATGATCACTTCAGCGATACCGATGCGCCGAGTGAAGTCATAGTCCTGCAGCACACGCGCAGCATCCAGTAGGACGCTGGCTGCATGTTTGGCCATCCAGACCGCACGGGAAACCGGTGCGCCGTACTCTTCGATGATGGCTTGGGTGAGTTCGGCTTCCACGCCCGCGACCGCGGCATGCATGCGTTTGAGATGAGCGACGCGCGTAGCTTTGGGCGTGCGCGAGAACTCAGGAAAGGCCTGCTTTGCGGCTTTGATGGCGGCGTGTGCGTCTTGCTCGTCGGCCAACCTGACTTGCCCGATGGGCTGGGCGGTCGCCGGGTTGAAGAGGTCGAACAGCTCCTCGCCGTGGGGCGTGACAAACTGGCCATTGATGTAGATTTCATTGATCTGGTGCATAGGTTCTCCGAAAACACTCAGTTGGTATGCCCTACGGTAAGCCACTATGATTGGCCTAATAATCCGTACAAAATGGCATGAGCTGATGAGTGATCCAGGACAATGAACACATCCGGGCTGAATGAACTGGAAGCAGTGCTGGCGGTAGCACGCCATCGGAGTTTCCGCGCTGCGGCGACTGAGCTGGATGTGTCGACATCTGCCCTGAGCCACTCGATTGCTGCGCTTGAAGCGCGAATGGGAGTGCGCTTGTTCAATCGGACGACACGCAGTGTGTCGTTGTCGGAGGTAGGGGCGGAGTTTGTCAGCACAATTACGCCCGCCCTCTCGACGATCCGGATTGCGTTGGAACAAGCCGGTAATCGCCAGGCGGACCCAACCGGTACTTTACGGCTGAACACATCGGCTGGTGCGGCCAAACAAGTGATGCCACTGTTGCTCGAATACCTGCGACGCCATCCACAGATGAAGCTGGATATCGTCACCGAGGGTCGCCTGGTTGATATTGTCGCTCAAGGGTTTGATGCAGGGATTCGCTTGGGCGATAGCATTCCACTGGACATGGTTGCCGTGGATATCAGCCCTCGACAGCGCTTTGCCGTGCTGGGAAGTCCGGCCTATTTTGCTGAACATCCTACCCCGCAGACCCCTTTGGATTTGAGCGCACATGATTGCATTCGCAGCCGCATGCCGAGCGGCACTATTTATCGGTGGGAGTTTGAACGACACGGTGAAGCTATAACTGTGGACGTACAAGGGCCACTGACGCTTGATAACCCTACTCTGATGCTTGAGGCGGCCCGAGCTGGGGTTGGCCTGGTTTATCTAACTGAGTGGAATGCCGCGGCGGATCTCGCAGCAGGACGCTTGGTGCGTGTGCTTGAAGACTGGACGCCGTCGTTTGACAAGTTGCGGCTCTACTATCCAGGAAGGCGTCATGTACCGGCGGGTTTGAGGGCGTTGATAGAGTTGATCAAGGAGAAAGATTTTTAAGCGATGTAACCTATCTATCTTCAATGCACTTTTCGCCCGCCCAAAACAAAACCCCATCTGCTTTCGCAAATGGGGTTTCGGAATTTAATCTTGACGATGACCTACTCTCACATGGGGAAACCCCACACTACCATCGGCGATGCATCGTTTCACTGCTGAGTTCGGGATGGGATCAGGTGGTTCCAATGCTCTATGGTCGTCAAGAAATTCGGGTACTGAGTCGCGGCATGTGCCTCGCTTCAGCAAATTGGGTATGTGACAGCTTTCGGTGTTTTGTGAGATTCGAACTTTCGGTTCTATCGTCTTCACACACCGCAATCTGGCCTTTCGACTCAAATTGCTTGGGTGTTAT